>JAITQP010000075.1 GCA_031288885.1 Prevotellaceae bacterium
AATACTTAAATCGCTATCTGACTTTTTTGTAGCTCAGCATTGCCCACGTGTTGGAGAAAACGGCAAATCCGCACAGCGTAAGCAGCTGCGGCGTAAGCTCGGCAACGCTGCTGCCCTTGAGGTAAACCATGCGCATGACCTGCATAAAGTACTTCAGCGGGTTGAAAATCGTGATGGCCTGCGCCCACGGCGGCATGCTGCTTATGGGGGTGAACAGGCCGCTCATGAGCACCAAAATCATGATGAAGAAAAAGGCGACGAGCATGGCCTGCTGCATGGCGCTGGAGTAGCTGGAAATGACCAAGCCAAAGCCGGAGAGGGCAAGGACGTAAACGCACATAAACAGGTAAATGGCGCCAAAGCTGCCCGCCGGCGTGAGGTTGTAGAGCAAGGCCGCCAGCACAAAGCCAATGCTAATGGCAATGAAGCCCACCATCCAGTAGGGTATCAGCTTTGCTACGATGAAGGTGAGCTTGCCCACCGGCGTTACGTTGAGCTGCTCAATGGTGCCGGTTTCCTTTTCGCTAACGATGTTCAGGGCGGGCAAAAATCCGCAGAGCAGGGTGACGACCAGCACCATCAGCGCGGGCACCATGTAGGCCTTGTAGCTGAAGTGGGGGTTGAAAAAGTAGCTCGCCTGTAGCTGAAAGGTGCCGCCCGCCGCCGCGCCCATCAGCGGGAGGTGCTCGCTGCGGAGCTCGGCGGCGTAGTCGCTCAGGATGTTGAGCAGGTAGCCGCTCCCCAAGCCGCCCTTTACGCCGTTCACCGCGTTGACCGAAAGCATGACCTCGGCCTCGCCTTCGCGCATCAGCTGCCGCTCAAAGTCCGGCTGGATTTCCAAAATTACGTCGGCCACGCCGGATTCTATGCTCTGCATCGCCTCGCCGTAGCCGGACGCCGTTGCCACAAGGTGGAAGTAGGTGGACGCCGAAACCTTTTGCACCAAGCGGGAGGAGAGCGTGCTGTGGTCGTTGTCCACCATGCACACGGCGATGTTTTTTACCTCAAAGTTCAGCACCCACGGGATGAGCAGCAGCATCATGCAGGGTATGAGAATGACGAGCTTGGGCAAGAACGAGTGGCGCGCCAGCTGCTTAAACTCTTTTTCGATTAAAAAATTCAGCATGAGATTTCGGATTTTTTAGCTTTCATTTTTCAGCTTTTTGAGGCTCACGGCGATAAAGGCTACCGCCATGAGCGAAAGAATGGCTACTTCCTGCAGGCACAAGGCAACGGGCAAGCCCTCTATCATCAGCTTTTTTACGCCGGCAATGTACCACCTTGCCGGCACAATGCACGACAGCCACTGCAGGATTGCCGGCATGTTTTCTACGGGAAACATCATCCCCGACAGGAGCATGACGGGCAGCATGAGCACCATCCCCGACGCCAGCATTGCCGCCACCTGCGTGGCGGCCACCGTGGAAATGAGCATGCCCAGCGCCAGCGACACGAAAATGTAGAGCAGCGACAGCATTGTTAGCCCCAGCAGGCTCCCGCTGACCGGCACGCCGAGCACGTAAACCGACAGGAGCAGAATGGTGGCAAGGTTGACGACGGACAGCGCAAAGTAGGGCGCCAGCTTGGAGAATATGAGCGTAAACGGCTTCACGGGCGACACGAGCAGCACCTCCATGGTGCCCGTTTCCTTTTCGCGCACAACGGAAATGGCGCTCATCATGGCGCAAATGAGTATCAAAATCATCCCCATTACGCCCGGGACAAAGTTGTACGCGCCCTGCAGCTGTGGGTTGTAGAGCATGTTGACCTGCGCCCTTACGCGCAGGGGGATGCTGCGCTCCGCCAGCAGCTCCTGCCGGTAGTCGGCAATGATGCTCGAGGCGTAGGTGGTGAGCGTTACGGCTTGGTTGGGGTCGGTGGCGTCGGCAAGGAGCTGCACGGTGGCCTCGCCCGTGCGCCACAGGTTTTCGCCAAAGTTTTCGCTAAAGACCACCACGAGGTCTGCCCTCCCCTCCCTGAACGCCTCGTTGGCTTCGGCAGCGCTGCCCAGCTGCCGCGCCACGTCGAAGTAGCGGCTCGCGTGAAGGCGCTCCGTGAGGCGCGCGGTGAAGGCGTCCTTGGCGGGGTCAAAAACGGCCACCCGCGCGCTCTTCACCTCGTTGGAGATGGCAAAGCCAAAGAGGATAATCTGCACCACCGGCATGAGCAGCAGCATCAGCATGCTGCGCGTGTCCCGAAATATGTGCCGGAACTCCTTTTTGACGAGCTGAAAGTGGAAGATTGAAAATTGAAAGCTACGGTGCGACATGGCTTATACGGTTTACGGTTTTTCTACTGTTCGCTGAAACACAACGTCCATGCTGGGGGCGTTGAGGCGTTGGCGCAGCGCTTTTGGCGTATCGAGCACCTCAATGCGCCCATCGACCATGATGGACACGCGGTCGCAGTACTCGGCTTCGTCCATGTAGTGGGTGGTTACAAAAACGGTAATGCCGCGCTCCGCCGCCTGATAAATGAGCTCCCAAAACTTGCGGCGCGTGGCGGGGTCAACGCCGCCCGTGGGCTCGTCGAGAAATACCACCTCCGGCTCGTGAAAAATGGCCACCGAAAACGCCAGCTTTTGCTTCCAGCCCAGCGGCAAGGCTTTTACCAGCGTATTGCGCTCCGCCTCAAAGCCCAGCTCGGCAAGCGTTTGCTCGGTTTTGGACGCTATCACCTTCTTGCCCATGCCGTAAATTCCGGCAAAAAGGCGAATATTTTCCCAGACCTTCAAATCCTCGTAGAGCGAAAACCTTTGGCTCATGTAGCCAATGCTTTGCTTCACCTTTTCCGGATATCGGGCAACGTCGTAGCCTGCCACCACGGCGCAGCCCGAGGTTGGCTTGCTCAAGCCGCACAGCATGCGCATGGCGGTGGTTTTTCCCGCGCCGTTGGCGCCCAGAAACCCGAAAATTTCGCCCTGCGCCACGCTAAACGTAATGGCGTCCACCGCGGTGAAGCTCCCAAAGCGCTTGGTGAGGCGCTCGGTGTAAACCGAAAGCGGCTGCGCATCGGCAGCCGGCGGATAAAAGGTATGGCTGTTGCTTGGCATGTATTTAGCTCTTAATCTCTACGTCCCCGTCAGCTGCATGTAGCAATCCTCAATGGTGGGCTGAATTTTTTTCACCTCCACGTTGAGGTAGCCCAGCATTTTCAGGTTTTCCTCGAGCTGCAGGGGGGTGATGCGCTCGCTCCTCACCGTTGCATGGTGGGCGTCGCCAAAGGCGTAGGCAGCAATAACGTCCTCGTGCCGCCGCAAATCCTTTAGCAGCCTGTACTTCGGGTCGCCCTGCACCGACCAGAGGGTTTGCGGAAACTGCGCAATGATGCCCTCCGGCGTTTCGATTTTGAGGAACGCGCCCTCCCTCATCAGCGCAATCCTGTCGCAGCGCAACGCCTCGTCCATGTAGGGAGTGGAGACAACGATGGTGATGCGCTGCTGCCGCAGCCTTGCCAGCATCTCCCAAAGCTCCCGCCGCGAAACAGGGTCAACGCCGGTGGTAGGCTCGTCCAGCAGCAGCACGGAGGGCTTGTGGATGAGGGCGCAGCACAGCGCCAGCTTCTGCTTCATCCCGCCCGAAAGGTTGCCGGCGCGCCGCGCTCTGAACGGCTCCAGCTGCCGGTAGATATCCCGCACCAGCGCGTAGTTTTCGCGCACCGTAACGTGAAACATGGCGGCAAAAAAGTGGAGGTTTTCCTCCACGCTCAAGTCCTGATAAAGCGAAAAGCGCCCGGGCATGTACCCAATGCGGCTGCGGATGGCGCGACAATCCCTCACCACGTCCAAGCCCTCCACGGTAGCCTGCCCGCTGTCGGCGCGGAGCAGGGTGGTGAGAATGCGGAAAAGCGTGCTCTTCCCCGCGCCGTCGGGGCCAATGACGCCAAATAGCTCGCCGCCCTCCACCCCAAACGAAACGCTGCGCAAGGCCTCCACCTTGCCGTAACGCTTACTAAGCTCCCGACAGCTGATAATGGACATTTTTCTTAGTTATTAGTTATTAGCTATTGGTGATAATTAATTATTAATTTTAATGACGCTGTTGTAATGGGACGCTGCCCCGTAGGGGCAGAATGTTGGTAGAACCGATACGCCCCCGCCTCTCTCCGTCCCGTAGGGACGGAACATCACAGGCAGCGGCGACGCGACGGCAAATCACATTCCGTCCCTACGGGACGGAGCGGCGAGGGGGAGACGTTATCTTCTACCAACATTCCGTCCCTACGGGACGGCGCCACCTGCCGTTGCAACAAAGCCATTCGTAACTCCTATATTCTTAATGACGTTGCTGCAACGCCGCTCAATATTTTTCCGTTGTAACAACGTCATTCTTAATTCCTAATTCCTAATTCTTAATTCTTAATTCACTCTCACCTCCCCATACATTCCGCGCTTGAGGTAGCCGTCGTTTTTGACGGCAATTTTTATGGCGTAAACCAAGTTGGCGCGCTCATCGCGGGTTTGGATGGTTTTTGGGGTGAACTCGGCCTTGTCAGAAATCCACGTGATAAGGCCGTCGTAGGCTTTCATGTCCTTTTCGCCAAAATCGGAGAAAACCTTTACGGGCTGCCCAATTTTCAGCTGCGTAAGCTGGCTTGAGGTGATGTAGGCTCGGAGGGTCATGTTCTCCAGATTGGCTACCTTAAAGAGCGCCTTTCCCATCACCACCAGCTCGCCCGCCTGCGCGTACTTGGCCAGCACAGTTCCCGCCACGGGGGAGGCAACGGCGCACTTTTTCAGCTGGTCGTCCAGCAGCTCCAGCTGGGCTTTGAGCGCGCTCGTTTCGTCGGCAACGCCCCTGTTGCCCGCCTCCATTGCCGACTTCTGCGCGGCGAGCTGCTTCTCCAGCATCGCCACCTGAGCGCCAATGTCGTCCACCTGCTTTTGGGTGGCGGCGCCGGATTTCAGCAAATTTTCAAAGCGGCGCAGCTCATTTTTTGCGGTGGCAATTTGCTGCTCAAGGGCCGCCGTTTGAAGGGGTACATCCACGTAGCGGCTCTGCGCCGCCTTGATGCTCGCCTGCACCTGCCGCCGCTGCAGGCGCAGCTGCGTGGTATCCACGCAGCCCACCGGCAGGTTGGCTTGCAGCAGCGCGCCCTCCTCCACGTCAAACCACAGCAGCCTGCCGGTTGCCTCCGACGACACTATCACCTCCGTAACCTCAAATACGCCGGAAGCGTCGTACTTTTGCTGCCTCCCGCCGCACGCCGACGCGAGCAGCAGCGCCAAAGCCACCCCGCAGCCAACGGCTGAAAATCGAAAATTGCCCCTTTGCATTGTTCCCATAATTTACTGTTTTTGTATTTTTCTTAAATTAATCATTAACCATTAATCATTAACCATTAGCTACCTCCGTTGAGCAGCTGCGCGTATTCGGCAACGGCCATCATCAGCTCCACCTCGTGGAGCGCCCGCACCTGCCGCGCCAGACTTTCGGCGGTAACTTCGCGCAGCAGCTCCGTTACGCTAAGCGTTCCGTTTGCCACCTTTGCCTCCGCCGCTTTCTTCACGCTTTCGCGCAGCGCAATAATGTCGCTGTCCATCTTCATCATATCGCGGAGGCTTTGTATGGTTTCGGCCAGCCGCGCCTTTTGCAGGTCGAGGTTGAGCTTGTAAACGTCCGCTTGGAGCGCCACCGCGCTTTTCCGCACCTCTATCTTTTTGCGCTCGTTTGCCTGCGTGTAGAGGCTGCCGAAGCTCCACTGTAGCCGCGCCCCCGCAACGTAAAACGGGGCAAACTCGTTGCTCAGCATGTCCAGCCCGGGCTTGCCGTAGCCGCCCTGCACAAAAAGCCCCAGCTTGGGCAGCGAGGCAGCCTTAATGTTTTCCTTTTGCGCGTCGAGGTGGCGGCTTTGCGCGTCGAGCAGCAGCAGGCTGGGGAGGCTGTCCGGTTGCAGGCGCAGCGGCAAATCGCCGGAGGTTTTTGCCAAGCTCGCAAAGGCGCTATCGGGCAGCGACGTCAGGGCGGCGAGCATTTCGCAGTACGCCCGCCGGCTTCCCCGCAGCTGCGCCTGACGCTGGCTGACGTTGAGCTGCTCCACCCGCACCGCGTCCACGTCGGCGCGTCCGGCGATACCGTTTTCGGCGTAGCTGACCGTTTGGTCGTAGCTGCGGCGCAGCTCTTCCGCCAGCAGGTCGCTTTGGCGGAGCTGCTCGTCCACCAGCAGCACGCCAAAGTAGAGCTGGTTGACCTTTTCGTTCAGGGCGTACAGCTCCGCCTCCAGCTGGCGCGCCTCCAGCGCAGAGGCTGCCCGTGCCGTCGTTTTCTGCGCGCTGATGGCGCCGCCATCCCACACGGACTGGGTTACCTCCAGCGTTGCGCTGTACTGGTCTTTGCTCAGGCTGGGAATGCTGACGGAGCTCAGCATGGGGACTTGCGAAAAATCTATGGGAATTTGCGTCACGTCTGACTGGTACGACGCTTTGGCCGCCAGCGAAACCTGCGGCAGGTAGCCACGGTTGAGGTTGGCAACGCTAAGCGCCAGCGCCTTTTCGACCAGCCCGCGCTGCCTTGCCAGCGGGTAAGCGGCCTGCGCGCGCGCGCGGCACTGCTCAAGGGTTACGGGCGGCTGCGCTGCGAGCGGCGCGCTGCACAAAAGCGCAAAAAGCAGCCCACCGCTTTTTGAGTGAGAAATAGAGAACGGAAAATGGAAAGTTGACATAGCGCAGGTTGTTAGAATGGTGTAGCTAATTTAATGCCGCCCTAAAGCGCCAAACTCTTGAGGATGCTGGTAACGTTTTCCTGCTTTCGGTTTGCAACAAACTCCCTAAACTCCTCGTCGGGCATTTCCGTAAACGCCTGAAAAATGGGGTGCGCCAAAAACAGGAACACGTTTTGCGATATCACGTTCACCACCAAGTTGAGGGCCGATATTTGGCGAATTTTTCCCTCCCTGTGCGCCTCGTCCAGCTCCAGCTGTAGCTTTTCGATTATTTTTAGCACCTGAGTGTTCACCGTTAGCTTAAGGGTTTCGATGCGCTGGGGTACGCGGGTTATTTCGCTTATAACCAGAAACGGTATTTTGGGGTTGCTCAGCAAAAAATCGAACTGCATTTCCATCTGCTTCTTAATTTTTTCCATCAGCGGCAAATCGCTTCCCAGCACCTCGCCCATGGAGGAGATAATCTGCCGTATTTTTTGCGCAAACACCGCATCAAACAAATTTTCTTTCGTCCGAAAGTAGTAGTGCAGCAGCGCCTGATTTACGCCGGCAAGCTTGGCAATATCCACCGTTTTTGCCAGCGCAAAGCCTTTGCTCAGGAACACCTCCTCCGCAGCCTCCAAAATGGCCTGCTCTGTGCTGATATTGTTGTTAGTTGGCATATTTAATTGTATTATCTAATTGAGATATTTAATAACCTGATTAATTTTTGCAAAGGTGGGGATTTTGGAAATATGGTGCAAGAGGAGGAGGGTTAATTAAGGTTAAGTAGCGCTCGGTTTTGGCGTGTTGGGAATTTCACCTATCTTTGCAGCATACAACTATTATACCAACCGCAACATAGTAAGAAAGATTTTGGCATGAAAAAAATTTTATCGGATGCTCTGTATTTTTAATTTTGAGAGATTATGAAATGTACATTAGTCGTAAAAAAGGGGCAAAACGGTTTTCTTATCGGCCAGCTCAAAGAATTTCCGTCAGTGTTTACGCAGGGCGTTACCCTTGCCGAGCTTAAGGAAAATATAGCCGATGCTCTGGAAATGTACCTCGAAGACCTCCGTGAAGCCTACCAGCCTTACGGGGAAATGATAGAGGAAGAAGAATTGGTTTTTGCATGAAAAGGACACAATTCATACAATACCTAAATCGTCAAGGTTGTGGTTTTGTGAAGCACGGCGCCAAGCATGATAAATACATGAACCACCTCAACGGTAAACGTACTGTTTTGCCTCGCCATGCAGAGTTGGATAACGACCTCTGCAACCTTATTTGTAAGCAATTGGACATTCCACATCCACCCAAAAAGTAATATGAGCACTTTGATGCTCTAACCAAAAATTCACCCAACTATGCGTCTAACAGCATCCTTTTTTGAGCGCGACGTGCTGGAGGTCGCCCCCGACCTGCTGGGGAAGTACATTGCGCGGCAGCACAACGGCGAGGTGGCGATGTTCCGCATTGTGGAAACCGAAGCCTACCGCGGCGCAGAAGACCTCGCCTGCCACGCCAGCAAGGGGCGCACGCCCCGCACGGAGGTCATGTACGGCAGGGGCGGTTTGGTGTACGTGTACCTCATCTACGGCATGTACTACCTGCTCAACTTTGTCACCGCCGGCGAGGGCGCCCCGCAGGCGGCGCTCATTCGCGGCGTGGAGGGCGCCGTTGGCCCCGGGCGCGTGGGCAAGCTGCTGCAGCTCGACAAAAGCTTCTACGCCGAAGACTTGGCGACCTCTACGCGCATCTGGGTGGAGGGCAAAGATGAGCCCGCGCCGCTCATACAAACCGCCAAGCGCGTAGGCGTTGACTACGCCGGTGTTTGGAAAGACAAGCCTTGGCGGTTTATAGCCGCGTCCGCCGCCGCCACTCCGTGCCTACAAGAATAACAGGGTTTGAAGCTTTATTAGTTTTTTTGCGCACAACTCCTTTTTTGACAGCCGGATATTTTGCGTATATTTGTGAGAAAACCGGACGACTATTGTTATATGATGACAAAAGAGCAACATATTGCCTATTGGATAAGCTCAGCAAAGGAAGACTGGCTCTCTGTCGAGGCATTGCTGGATAGAAAACGCTATCTGCACTGCTTGTTTTGGGCACATTTAACGCTCGAGAAGCTGGCAAAAGCGCTTTGGGTAAAACATCATGAGGCAAACCTGCCGCCCAAAACCCACAATATTACATGGCTACTGGATAATTCCAATGTTGATTTAGGAAAAGATAGCATGGAATTTTTGGCAAATTTCAACGACTTCCAGCTGTCGGGTCGCTATCCGGATTATCTGAACCAGATACATAAAGTTTGCACTGAAAGTTTTACAATTAACGAGCTGACAAAAGTCAAGGAGGTCAGAACATGCTTACTCAAAATGCTGCCATTAGAATAGCGGAAAGCTACGCGCGGGAGGTGGAGGCGTGCGGCGTGCGCCTGCATACCGCTATCCTGTTCGGCTCGTTTGCCAAGGGCACGCAGCACGAATGGTCTGATATTGACGTAGCGCTGGTTGCTGACGAGTTTACAGGGCTGGGCTTTATAGACAAAAAACTATTCCCCTACATCGGTATAAAGCAACCGTACCTCCGCATTGAAACAAAAACCTACCCTACCGAGTATTTTCACGTCGGCGACCCATTTATTGAGGAAATTAAAAAGGAGGGCATCTTAATAAGAACAAGCAATAGCAGCAGCATTGCAACGCCCGCCGCGCGCCCGATAAAATCCCCGTGCTTCACGTAGGGCGTAATGTGCTCGTTGGCGTTGATGACGCCCGAAAGGGTTGTGCGCACCCACCACGGCGTGCGCTGCACAATCTCTCCCCGCTGGTTGATGATGGCCGAGATGCCGGTGTTGGCCGAGCGGGCTATGCTGCGCCGCGTTTCGATGGCGCGGAGGCTGGCGTAGCGCAGGTGCTGCCGGTGCCCGGGCGTGTTGCGCCACCAGCCGTCGTTGGTGATAATCATCATCACGTTGGCGCCCTTTTTGATGTACTCCGTGCAGAACTGCCCAAAAATGGATTCGTAGCAAATGGCAACGCCCGCCCTGAGCTTTCCGCCGCTTGAGGTAAACGCCACCCGCTCCTTTTGCGTGCCCAACCCCCCCGACGTGCCACCCAGATTAATGGCAAAGCGGGCTATGAGCTTGTTCAAGTACTTGGGGTAAGGCAGCATCTCCACGCCCACCACGAGCTTGGACTTGTGGTAGCGCTGCACGTGGCCGCTGCTGTCGGCTTGCAGGGCGGTGTTGTACACTTCGTAGCGCAGGTTGGCGTTTTTCATGGTTCGGGCGGTGGGCGGCGCATCCTCGCCCTCGCCAAAGCGGTAGAAGGTGGTGGCGCCGGTCACGAAGCTAACGCTGGGGTGGCGCGCGCAAAAGGACTTCAGGCGCAGCATCAGGCGGTGGTGCTCAAGGTCGTTTTCCCACAAATTTCCCTCCAGCGCCGTTTCGGGGGCAATCACGTAGTCGGTGCTGTCGGTGGCGGCGCGCTCGGCTTGCGCCATGATAATATCCTGCTGCTGCTGCGGGCTCAAGCCCCCAAACTTGTCGTTGAACGGGTCGATGTTGGGCTGCAAAATGGCGACGCGGCAGGGATTTTCGGCTTCCCGATAGGTGTAGAAGCGCGCAAGCGAGTACGCGCAGGGCGCAAGCACCAGCGCGGCAAGCATCACCTTTTCTGCCGCCGCCGCGCGGAGGTGGAGGAGCTTAAGCTGCTGCTTTTGCAGGATGAACAGCACCAGCAGGTTGCACAGCAGCGCCCACAGCGACCCGCCCAGCGCCCCCGTGTGCTCGTACCACTGCACCAGCTTAATGTCCTTGGCAAACCCGTTGCCCAGCGTGAGCCACGGCCACATAATCTCCGCGTCGAAGTAAAACCACTCCCACGTCAGCCAGAGCGCCACGAGCGAGGCGTAGCCAACGGCGCTGCCCGCCCGCCGCTTGATGAGGTGAAACAGCCACACCACCAGCAGCATCTGCGCCGAGTTGCCGACCACCGCGCCCACCATGCCAAAAAGCGTAGCGTTGTATATCCACCACGTGGTGGCGAGGTTCCAGAGCAGCAGGCACAGCCACGCGTACTTCCAAAATCCCCGCCGGCGATTTACGGCGAAGTCGTGCTCCACGGCGAGCAGCGGCACAAACGCCACCAGCAGCAGCAATCCCGAAAAGCTTTCGTACCAAGGCAGGCTCAGCAGCAGCGCGCTGAGCAACGTTAGCAGCAAATGTTTACGCATGGCAAGGGTATTTTTATATTTTGCGCAAAGCTACGTAATTTTTCCCGATTTCAAGGATATTTTTCTTTCATAATCTGCAAACAATTGCTACTTTTGTAGGCTAATATGGATATTTTGTTTCTTTTCATAAAAGGTGTATTTGTAGGGCTGCTGGCGTCGGTGCCGCTTGGTCCGGCGGGAGTGCTGTGCATTCAGCGCACGCTCAACCGCGGCCGGCGCGCAGGCTTCTTTTCCGGCATGGGGGTTGCCCTTGCCGACACGCTGTTTGCTGCGGTGGCGGTGCTCAGCCTGTCGGTGGTGGAGGAGTGGATAGCCGACAAGGAGAACGGGCTGGAGCTGCTGGTGGGCGTGGTGGTGGTGGCGGTGGGCGTTAAGATTATGCTCACCAATCCGGTGAAGCAGCTGCGCGCGCGCGGTAAGCAGCGGCAGGGCAGCTTGGGCGGAGCGCTGATTTCGCTCTTCCTCCTGACCATTAATCCTGTCAACCTGCTGCCGGTGCTGTTTTTGGTGGGGCTGTTCAAGGTGAGCGTAAGCAGCGTGTGGCACACGGTTACGGTGCTGATGGGGGTGATGACGGGCGCGCTGGGGTGGTGGTGCTTTTTGTCCACCATCGCGTCGCACTACCGCAAGTACTTTAAGCTGCGGCAAATGTGGTGGATTAACAAGGTGTCGGGCGCTATCATACTCCTGCTGGGCTCGCTGGCGTTTATTGACGGGGTGGTAAAGGTAGCGAAAGCAATTCTTGCGTAAAAACAGCGGGGCAGACGTTTCCGTCGCTCCGTCAACTCATAAGCTTCCATCAACATACAGGACATGACGAAAACGATTTTCAAGCATTTGTTGCTTTTTGCTGCCGTGGTAGCGATGAGCTGGAATGCACGGGGCGAAACCCGCACCATCACCATAACCGTGAACTCCATAGAAAGCGGAGGCGGTACGCTTAGTAGCAGCAGCAGCTACAACGATGCCGTAGAAAAAGCGTGGACGCAAGATGGCGTTTCCTTTGCCGGAAAAGCCATTAAAAAAGGAACTGGTGGCAACGCTGGGGCTATCCAAGCACGAGCCTCCGAGGGCTTGCTGTACAATACTACACCCCTCTCCGGAAAAATTGTAAGCATCACAATAACTTCCACAGGAACTGCACGCAGCTCCTCCTGCTATGGTGGCTCATCTCAATTGGTCAGTAACGACCTTTCCGATTACAACGTAAATAATAGCGGAACGCCGGTTGGCTCTACATCAGACACTGGCTGGACTGCCGAGGATTTTAGCGGAACAAGCTACACATTCTTTGCCATTAAAAGAAGTTCCAATGTTGCCTACTGGTCTTCGGTGGTAATTACCTACGAAATACCCGACCCATCGGTAGCCTTTTCACCCAGCGCGCTGGCGTTTAATACAACGCTTATCGGCACGTCCAATACGCAGAGGCTAACCATCAACAAGGGCGTGCGCCTGACGCATAGCGTTACTCTGTCTGTCCTCAACGACACGGCGGGGGTGTTTTCCGTTCCTGTGGACACGGTTACTGCCCAAGAGGCAATGAGCACAAGCGGCAAAAAGGTTGACGTTGTGTTTACGCCTGTGCATACGTACGCCTACGGCGGCGTGCTGCGCATCTCAAGCGAGGGCGGCGACTTTGTCGACACCACCCTCGCGCTGACCGGCGCAGGCGGCCTGCCAACGCTTAGCGCAGATTCCGCGCAGGTGCGCTTCGGCGGCTTGGCACAGGGAACCAGCACATCAAGAAACATCAAAATCACCTC
>JAITQP010000078.1 GCA_031288885.1 Prevotellaceae bacterium
TTTAAGGTGTTGATGAAGAAGATGTTCGGTAAAATATTCGGCGACAAGGGGTACATCTCTTCATCTCTTTTTGAGATGCTTTTGGATAACGGCATTCATCTTGTAACCGGCATTAAAAGCAATATGAAAAACCGCCTTATGAGTTTAAGAGACCGAATCTTGTTGCGCAAACGCTCTGTAATAGAAACAATTAATGATGAGTTGAAAAATATTTGTCAGGTAGAACATTCCCGACATCGTTCGCTCCACAACTTCATTATTAACCTGATTGCCGCTATAGGAACCTATTGTTTCTTTGACAAAAAGCCGTCCATCCAATTCGACAGGGAAAAACCAACGGGACAGCGGGAACTTTTTTATTGATTTTTCCCCACTGTCTGCCTGCCTGGTTTCTTTTCTTAATCACAACTTGCATCCGGCAGATTGCCGGTTGGGATACGCTTGTTTTAGCCTATTCCTTTTTCTTATAACTCCTTTTTTATCCCGAACTCAGGTATATAATAGGCAGCAGCCTTGGGCTGTTTTTCTGCGTTGTGCAAAACTTGGAGTTCCTGAACAGGATTGACCAAGTCCGGCTGCGGCAGTTTATCACCGTTGGGGTGCGGCTTGGGATGTAGTAAAGGAGCGCGGCGGCAACCTCAGCATGTAAGACGCGGCAAAGGCGTTGGCGGTAAGGCGCAAAAAGCCCGCCACCCAAAGCAGCAGCGAGGGGATAAACAGCGCACCGGAGAATATGGGTTGCGCCGGACGGTGCGGAGTGGTGGTAGGGTAAGAAGTACCGTCCAGCGGCTTGATATAGTCAATAATTTCGTAGGCTATGTCGAAACCTAACTTTATAACGTCGGCACGCAGCCTGCCCTCGTAATAGCCATCTAAGTGTAAAATATCGTAGGCACTATTGAGGTCACGCAGCAGGCTTTTATCAAGCAAGGCAATGTTTTTCCTGTAGAAATCAATGGATTTCTTTTTGACTTCGGGCACTCCCTTCAGGACAAGGTAGGCGTCAAGCGCAACGAGGATGCCGCTGTAGGTAGTTCCACAGGCCATACGGACGTACTTCTTGTCGCTGTAGTACTTACCGTCCTTGCCGGCTTTTTTGAGGACATCCTTAGCGTTGTCCATGTATCGAATAGCCTCGACGTAGGCTTTGGACTTGACATCCTGCTGTTGTTCTTTGAGCGACATACAATAAACGCATTAAATAAATGCGGATAATTTCATTAATTCTACGTTGGTGCATTCAAATTGTCCCCAGAACATTTTCAGGTCGTATTTTAAAGTTTCTACCGATTCGAAATAACGGTTATGAGTAACTTCACGCCTCGTTTTCCTCCAAAGCATCTCTATCGGGTTCAAGTCAGGTGAATATGGCGGCAAGAAAAATAATTCTAATACATTTGACATCTCCTGTAGCCAATATTTCAATATTTTAGCGTGATGGTATCGCGCATTATCCAGCACTAAAAGTATCTTTTTCCGTATCCCAGTTGACTTTTTGCATCGCTCTGCTTTCAGCAATAACTTCTCCAGGAATAGCCGAAAAGTCATAGCATTAAACTTCTCATCCTCAAGCGTTATCAATTGTCCATTTTTACCCATTGCACCAAAAACGCTCAACTTATATCTTCCTGCGGGAGACTTTATCGCAGGCTGACTTCCCGCCAAAAACCATGCGCGAATAATGCTTAAGGTCTACTTGAAGTGGCACTCGTCTTCAAAAAACACCTCATAATCACCACTTTCTTCTTTCATCTTGAGTTTTTTTTGCCTCCGTTTTCTGCGCTTCATCGCCGAGTGCTACTGTTGGACGAGCTCGTTTGAGGGAGAAGCCCAACTCGTGAAGTAGCTTTTGACAGCTGCGCGTTTTGAGGGTAATCCCGTATTTGGCGCTGATGTAGGCCGATAAACTTTTGCCGTCCCATAGGTTGGCACTAATGCCGTGCCTTTCCGGAGGTTCCTATCGTCTTCATGTTGAGGTCTTTGATATTGCCGCTCCTGTCCAGCTGCGGCGCGAACACCACGTGCGGCGTGAGGAGGTACCTGCGCTGCCGGTTGTGCGTGAGCTGCACCGCTACGGGCATGGAGCCGTCCTGCTTCTTGTTGTCGCGCAAAGTTAAGATTTTAAAGGTAGCCATTGGGGGGGATATTTTTTATGACGCATTTATGACACAAAGGTACGAAAATGTACCGATTTTCCGTGTCAAAGTTCACAAAACTAATCAAGCCTTGCATTGCTGCAAGGCTTGATGTGGCTTGGCTTTTGCTCACTGTGCGGATAAAGGGACTCGAACCCCCACGCCTTACGGCACCAGATCCTAAGTCTGACGCGGCTACCAATTACGCCATATCCGCGGGTAGTACGGCGCAAAGGTAGCACATTTTTGCGAAAAAACAAACTTGGCGGTGCGGATTTTTGCTGTATTCTCAGCTTAATGAGGTTCTTCTTCTGAACTCGGAGCACACTATTGCCGAGGCTGTGGTGACGTTGAGCGACTCTACGCTGCCGGTGGGGGAAAAGGACGGTATGTGCAGCCTCTGCGAAATGTGCTGCGCCGCTTCGGGTGAGATGCCTTTCCCCTCGCTGCCCATGACCACAATGCAGCCTGCGCTTAGCGGCGCGTGGTAGATGTTTTCCCCCTCGAGAAATGTGCCGTACACCGGTATGCCCTTTGCTTGTGCCGCTTGCAGAAAGGCGGGCAGGCTGGTGTAGCGTACGGCTACGTGCGCAATGGCGCCCATGGAGGCTTGTACCACCTTGGGGTTGTAGCAGTCGGCGACGTCGGGCGAGCAGACGAGCGTGTCTACGCCAAACCACCCGCACAGCCTGATGATGGCGCCAAGGTTTCCCGGGTCTTGCACGCCGTCGAGCGCTAAGGTTAGCGCGTTGGGCTGGGGGGTGAGGGTGGGGGAGGCGCTGCGCGGAATGTGGAAAACCCCAAGCATGGGCGAGGGCGTTTTCAGAAAGCTGATTTTTTTCATCTCCTCCTCCGCTATTAGCTCTGCTTGGCTGACGCCGGCAGCGATGGAGGCGTCGGTGGTAAAGACGGCGTAGGGCTTGAGCCGTGCGCGGAGCTCGCTCGCCAGCTTTAGCCCTTCGGCAACGAACAGCCCGCGCTCGTCGCGGTACTTTTTGTACGCCAGCGACGCGATGAGGCTTATGGTGGATTTGCTAATCATGCCGCAAAGCTACATAATTATGTTGGGATGTAGAATTATTTTTTGCAAAAAGTAAGGTTGGTACGATTTGTATTTTTATCTTTGCCGGACAAAATATCGGTAGGATGCTACCGTTATTACTCAATTGCAGGTTAACTTAGATGCTACGGTCTTGTCGGGATTACCATTGATACGCCATATACGTTACAGAATTTTTCTGATAACGGTGCTGGGGTGCGCGCTCGCGTCATGCTCCACAACGAAGCATGTTCCGCAGGGCGCATACCTGCTGACCAAGGGTAGCCTCACGGTAGAGGGCGCGGGGCTTGAGCGGGAGGATATTGAGCCGCTCATCAGGCAGCAGCCCAATAAGACGATTTTTTGGAGAATTCCGCTATACCTGATGTTTTACAACGCTGCCTCGGAGAAGGATAACCTTATCAGTCGGGGGCTGCGTAACGCGGGCGAGCCTCCCGCCATTTTTGACTCCTCGCTGGTGGCCATTACGACGCAGCGCATGGAGCAGTACGTGAGCTACCGCGGCTACTACGGCTCTACGGCGGAGGCGGCTGTTACCTACAGCAAGCGCAAGGCCGGCGTTGCCTACAGGGTGAAGCTGGCGGCGCCCTACCGCATTCGCAGCATTGCCTACGACATTGCAGATAGGCGGATAGACACCTCCGGCATTGTTGACCCCGACGAGCGGCTTATTAACGTGGGCGATATATTCGACGGGGAGGCGCTGCGGAGGGAAAGCATCCGCATCTCCAGCTACCTGCGCACCTGCGGCTACTACAACTTTTACGACAGCTACGTCACCTACCGCGCCGACACCGCCGCGGGCGACCATGAGGTTGACCTGACCGTTTTGCTGGCCAACGAGCAGCCCTCGCCCGACAACCCGACCGGCGGACATCGCCGCTTTTACGTGCAGGACTTGTCGGTGGTTTTGGAGGACAGCCCACGGAGAGCGCCGGTAGATACCGTTGCTGCCGGATGGGATACCATTCGCCGCCAATCCTTTGAGATGCTTTGCAGGAGCTGCGTTGGCGATGGTAGGCGCCCCAGCCTTCGTCCGGAGGTGGTGGACATGAATAGCAGGGTGAAAATCGGCAGCCTCTACAACGTACAGGATGTTGACCGCACCTACCGCAACCTTGCCAACCTTCGGCTCTTCAAGTCTGTGGACGTTCGCTTCAGCGAGCTGCCGGTGGACTCGTCGTACGCCGACACGCTGCCCCGTCCGCTGCGCGGCGTGGTGACCTTGCAGCCCTCCATGCGGCAGAGCTACGAGTACGGCGGCGAGGTTTCGCTGAGCGACAACTGGCTGTTTGGGGCGTCGCTCACCGCCCACCACCAGCACAAAAACCTGTTTCGCGGCGCGGAGATACTGGACATTAACCTTAGCGGGGTATTCCAAAAGGTGAAGCTCGACGCCAACGCCGCCCCCGAAAACTCCTACGAGCTGGGGGCGTCCGTTTCGCTTAATACGCCAAGGATACTCTTTCCGCTGCGCTTTGACTTTTACCGCAACATTTATAGCCCGCGCACGCAGATTGCCATTTTGGGAAACTTTCAGCAGCGACCCGACTACACGCGCGCCCTTGCCGATGTAACGTTTGGCTACTCGTGGCGGAACTTTGGCAATATAATATACATATTCAATCCGGTGGACGTGAATATCATTAAGATTATGAAGATTGCCTCCTCCTTTGAGGAGAGGATACGCACCAATCCCTACATGCTAAACTCCTATCGGGACGCCTTTTTGTTTGGCTCCTCCGTGTCGGCCATTTACAGCTCGCGCGCGAGCAGCAGGGTGCAGCGCTACCTGCGCTTCGACATGGAGTTTAAGGGCAACCTGCTGTGGCTGGGCTACCGGCTTTTTGACGCTACGCCAAAGGTTGACAACGCTGTAAGGCGCGCTGCCTACGAGGTGGGCGGCACGCAGTTTGCGCAGTTCGCCAAGGTTGACCTGACGTACACCCACCTCCACGTGTTCAGCACGGTATCCTCCGTTGCTTTCAGGGCGCTGGGAGGCGTGGGGATGGCCTACGGAAACTCCCTCGCCTTGCCCTTCGACAAGATGTACTACTGCGGCGGCGCAAACAGCCTAAGGGGTTGGCAAATCCGAACGCTTGGCCCGGGCTCCTACAGAGAAAGCAGCGACCTCTTCAACAGCCTTGCCGACATGCGGCTGGAGCTCAACGCCGAGTACCGCTTTAAGCTCTTCTGGAGGGCGGAGGGCGCCGTGTTTGCCGACGCGGGAAATATCTGGGCTATCCGAGACGAAGACTCCCGCGAGGGCGCGCGCTTCTCGCTACAGGATTTTCCGAGGCAGGTGGCAATCTCTTGGGGGCTTGGCTTACGGTTTAACTTTGGCGTGCTGATAGCAAGGGCAGACTACGGCATCAGGCTGCACGACCCTACCAACAGCGGCGCTTACTTTGTTCCGCCGGCAAGGTGGTTTGCCGGCAGCGAAAATACAATATTTTTAGCGATAGGATACCCGTTTTAATTAGGAATTAGGAATTA
Organism: Prevotellaceae bacterium; assembly: GCA_031288885.1. Taxonomy (GTDB): domain Bacteria; phylum Bacteroidota; class Bacteroidia; order Bacteroidales; family UBA932; genus JAITMY01. The sequence goes on from JAITQP010000078.1 coordinate 5,692, forward strand.
GGAATTACGAATTACGAATTAGGAATGATGGTTTTTGTCAATTCCCCGTAGGGGAATAATGTCAATAGAAACAGGCATCTACCTAACCCCCATTCCCCGTAGGGGATTAATAAAGACCGGTGAAACGGTTAAAGCCCTACGGACAACCGGAGCTCGGCGGAGCCAATTCTCAACGTTACAGCATGAAAAACATGGCAATTTTTATTAACTTTGTTGCAACGCCGCTCCGTTGATTACGAAAGCGTCAGCCACATTCCGTTAGGAGTGTATCGCTCGGTAGCAATGAATGGCTATCGTCGTCTGGGCATTCCGTAGGAATGCCTCCTTTGGTTGCATTCCTACGGAATGCAGGATTTGTGTGTGGTCGATTTTTCTACCGAGCGATACATTCCTAACGGAATGTTGGATGTGACCACGACAATTTACCGAATTAAAGCCACTAATAGCTAATAACTAATCACTAAAAAAAATGACTAAACCTTCAATTCCCTCCGGCACGCGCGACTTTTCGCCCGCGGAAACGGCCAAGCGCACCTACATTTTTGACGCTATCAGGAGCGTCTTCAAAACATTCGGGTTTCAGCAGCTGGAAACGCCCGCCATGGAAAACCTTTCGACGCTGCTCGGCAAGTACGGCGAGGAGGGCGATAAGCTCCTGTTCAAAATTCTCAACTCCGGCGACGCTTTTGCCAAGCTCACCCCCGAAGACCTCGCCAGCCCTGCCGCCGCGTCGCTCAAGGCGTGCGAAAAGGGGCTGCGCTACGACCTCACCGTGCCGTTTGCGCGCTACGTGGTGCAGCACCAGAGCGAAATTGCCTTCCCGTTTCGCCGCTACCAGATACAGCCCGTGTGGCGCGCCGACAGGCCGCAAAAGGGGCGCTACCGCGAATTCTACCAGTGCGATGTGGATATTGTGGGCTCTGCCTCGCTGCTCAACGAGGTGGAGCTCGTGCAGGTGGTGGATGCGGTTTTCCAAAAGTTGGGCGTGGCGGTGACGTTAAAGATGAACAACCGTAAGGTGTTGAGCGGCATAGCCGAGTTCATGGGCGCGGGCGACAAGCTGACGGAAATAACGGTAGCCATTGACAAAATCGAAAAGATAGGCTTGGAGCGGGTGAAGCAGGAGCTGCGCGGGCAGGGCGTTTCGGACGAAGCCGTGGCGCGGCTGGAGCCTGTGCTCACGCTCGCCGGAACGCCTGCGGAGAAGCTGCAAACGCTGAGCCGCCTCCTCTCGTCCTCGGCGGAGGGCATGGCGGGCATACAGGAGCTTAGCGACATCTTTGGCTACCTGCAACCGCTTCAGCTGGGGTGCGGCGTGGAGCTCGACCTGTCGCTGGCGCGCGGCCTGAGCTACTACACCGGCGCTATCTTTGAGGTCAAGGCCAACGGCGTGGAGATGGGCAGCATCACCGGCGGCGGGCGCTACGACAACCTCACGGGCATATTTGGGCTGCCCAACGTGTCCGGCGTGGGCATCTCCTTTGGCGCCGACCGCATCTACGACGTAATGACGCAGCTCAACCTCTTTCCCGAAAGCACGCTGGTGGGCACGCAGGTCATGTTTACCAACCTTGGCGCGCGCGAGGAGGCGTACGCCATCGCCCTTGCCGCGCAGCTGCGCAAGGGTGGGGTGAGCGCGGAAATCTACCCCGACCGCAAGAAGCTCCAAAAGCAGCTCGAGTACGCCAACCGGCGCGGCATCCCCTACGTAGCGATTGTTGGGGAGGATGAGCTGGCGCAGCAAAAAATATCCCTCAAAAACCTGCGAACAGGCGAGCAACGCTTGCTGCCGGTGGAGGAGATGGAACTAAGAGTTGAGGAGGTATGAAGTATGAAGTATGAGGTATGAGGTATGAGGTATGAGGT
>JAITQP010000134.1 GCA_031288885.1 Prevotellaceae bacterium
ATCGTAAAGGAAGACTTTGCGCCCTACGCCGAAGGCACCTATACCAGCGAGTTTTTTGAGGATACTTGGCCTGTAACGCTGGAGTACTCTCCGGCCACTGAGCAGTACCGTATTTCCGACTGCTGGGTATCCGGCTACGATGTTTTGTTCAAGTGGGAGGGAACGGAGGTTACCATACAAGGCACTCCAAACAGCACCGGAGCCTACATATACCTGCCCACAGGGTATGTATATGGGGATTATGGAATGATTTCGGCTTACTACTCGCAGGGAGATATAAATTACTACAACAAAGAGACAAAAACATTTACCTTCCCGATTACGTGGCAAGTAGCAGCCGGCTCTTTTGGCGCCTACCTCGACACGTTTACCATCGAAGCAGAGCTTTAACCCGTTCGCTTACACATTTTATGAAATCAGCGATAATTCATTTTATCGCTGATTTTTTTTGCGTCATGTGCCTTAGATAAAGTCACATAAAAATTTACGTTAACGGAGATGCACGCCTTGCGCCGTCCGGTTAGGGACAGAATGTGGGTGTTGCCGCCGCACAACCTCATTTTCAACCTAATTCTTAAACAAAACTACCCCCGTAGCGAGGTTGCCCCCCACCATCTCCCCCACCTCATTACCTTATTAAACACCGTTTAAAATGAGGTAATGAGGTTGGTTTATTTATATGCTACTGAGGTAGTTTTGTTTAAGAAAATTAGGTTGGTAATGAGGTTGGTCGGGACGGCGCGAAGCGTGCAATGGCGCGAAGCGTGCGGCGACGGCTGTTTGCGCGGAGGTTCCTCCGCTCCGCGCGCTCGTACCTCGCGCGCGCCGGTCGGAATGACGGCAGGGGTGGGGCGGGCAGAGGGTGGTATGCATAAAGGGCGGGTTTGAAACCCGCCCCTACGGCGTTGCAGCGCGCCATTACGTTAAATTATCGCAAATGCCCTGCGGTATTAACACTTCATGTCCGCCAATGCGCGCCGTAGTATCAATAAAATTACCCATATTTGCTATGGTTTTTGCAGATGACCACTTCCTAACCCTTAACACCTAATTTTTAATTCCTAATTCGTAATTCCTAATTCGTAATTCTCATATGTTGCGCATATTCCGTTTTTACGTGGAGGGTTTTCGGAGCATGACGGTGGGCAAAACGCTGTGGGCAATTATCCTCATTAAGCTGTTCATCATGTTTGCCATCCTGAAGGTGTTCTTTTTCCCCGATTTTCTGGGGCCGCTCGGCAGCCCGTCGGACAAGGAGGAGTATGTGGCGGGCGAGCTGATTGACAGGGCGGCGGAAGCTGAAGAGTAAAAACGTTGCAAATGTTCAAGTATTCACCATTCATTTTTTACTGTTATGATAGAAAATATAGATATTTCGCTTATCGGCTGGTCGCGGGCGCAGTTTGCCCTGACCGCCATCTACCACTGGCTGTTTGTGCCGCTCACGCTGGGGCTGGGCGTTGTGCAGGCGGTGATGGAAACCATCTACTACAAAACGGGGGACGAGTTTTGGAAAAAGACGGCGCAGTTCTGGATGAAGCTGTTCGGCATCAACTTTGCCATTGGCGTGGCTACGGGGCTCATCCTCGAGTTTGAGTTTGGCGCCAACTGGTCGAACTACAGCTGGTTTGTGGGCGACATTTTTGGCGCGCCGCTTGCCGTTGAGGGCATCGTTGCGTTTTTTATGGAGGCCACGTTTATTGCCGTGATGTTTTTTGGCTGGGGCAAGGTCAGCAGGGGCTTCCACCTCGCCTCCACGTGGCTGACGATTGTGGGCGCCACCATTTCGGCGTTCTGGATACTCGTTGCCAACGCGTGGATGCAGCACCCCGTTGGGATGGCGTTTAACCCCGATACCGTGCGCAACGAAATGGTGAGCTTCTGGGAGGTGGCGCTCTCGCCGGTGGCGGTCAACAAGTTTTTCCACGCCGTGCTGTCGGGGTGGATTGTTGGCGCAGCGTTTGTGGTGGGCGTTGCCAGCTGGTTTTTGCTCCGGAAGCGGGAGGCAAAGTTTGCGCTGGCCAGCATTAAGATTGGCGCGGCGTTTGGGCTGCTGGCGTGCCTGCTGTCGGCGTGGACGGGCGACGGCTCGGCGCATCAGGTGGCGCAGCGGCAGCCCATGAAGCTCGCCGCCATGGAGGGGCTGTACGAGGGGCGCAAGGGCGCCGGATTGGTGGGCATAGGCGTGCTCGCCTCCGGCAAGCAGTACAACGACGGCAGCGACCCGTTCATCTTTAAGGTGGAGATACCGAAAATGCTTTCGTTCTTTGCCGAGCGCAACCTCAACGCGTACGTCCCGGGGATTACCAACCTCCTCGAGGGCGGGTACACGCAAAGGGACGGGACGCCGGCGCTCTCCGCCCAAGAGAAAATCAGCCGGGGGAAGCTCGCCATTCAGGCGCTGGCGCGCTACCGCACGGCGGAGAGCGACAGCCTCCGGCAGCAGGCGCGCGCCGCGCTGGACGAAAACTTCCGCTACTTTGGCTACGGCTACATCCGGCATCCGGCGGACTTGATACCTCCGGTGGGGCTTACCTTCTACGCTTTCCGCGTGATGGTGCTGCTGGGCGGATTTCTGCTGCTGCTCTTTGCCGCTACGTGCTACCTGTCGTACCGCGGCCGCTTTGCGGCCAAGCGGTGGCTGCAGTGGGTGTGCCTCGCCTCCATTTTCCTTGCCATCATTGCGGGGCAGGCCGGCTGGGTGGTGGCAGAGGTGGGGCGGCAGCCGTGGGCTATTCAGGATATCCTGCCAACGTCGGCGGCCATCTCCAAGCTGCCGGCCTCGTCGGTGCGGCTCACGTTCTTCATCTTCCTCACGCTATTCACCGTCCTCCTTATTGCAGAGCTTAAAATTATGCTCTCCGCCATAAAAAAAGGGCCGGAGATTGGGTAAAAATTAGGGATTACGTCAAACTTTCAAATTTCCATTAATCATGACATACATATTACTGCAACACTACTGGTGGTTTTTGGTGTCGCTGCTGGGCGCGATACTCGTATTTTTGATGTTTGTGCAGGGCGGCCAGTCGCTGCTCTTCACGGTGGGCAAAACGGAGGTGCAGCAAAAAATGCTGCTCTGCTCCACCGGACGCAAGTGGGAGCTTACGTTCACCACGCTGGTTACGTTTGGCGGAGCGTTTTTTGCCTCGTTTCCGCTGTTCTACTCCACGAGCTTTGGCGGCGCCTACTGGGTGTGGATGCTCATCCTGCTGTGCTTTGTGCTGCAGGCCGTTTCCTACGAATATCAGGCAAAAAAAGGCAACCTGCTGGGCAAAAAAACCTACCAAGCGTTCCTTGTGCTCAACGGCGTGCTTGCGCCCGTGCTCATCGGGACAGCCGTGGGCACGTTTTTCAACGGCGCGGAGTTTGTGGTCAACAAGCAGCAGCTGACCGAGGCGCTCAACCCCGTCATTTCGTCGTGGGCAACCCCGTGGCACGGGCTTGAGGCGGCGCTGGTCTGGTGGAACGTGTGCCTTGGCCTCGCGGTATTCTTCCTCGCCCGCGTGCTGGCGCTGCTCTACTTCGTCAACAACATTAACGACAACGAGGTGCAGCGCAACGCGCGCCGGCAGCTGCCGTGGGACGCCGCGCTGTTCTTGGTGTTCTTCCTTACGTTTTTTGTGCGCTGGCTGCTTCAGGATGGGTTTGCGGTAAACCCCGAAACAAAGGAGGTGTTCATGCAGCCCTACAAGTACTTCATCAACCTCGTTGAAATGCCCGCCGTGCTGGCCACGCTGCTGCTGGGCGTAGCGGGCGTGCTGCTGGGAGTTGCCAGAACGGCGCTCTGCAGCGCGTGGAGAAAGGGGATATGGTTTGCCGGCGGGGGAACGGTGCTCACCGTGCTGTCGCTGCTGCTCTGCGCAGGCTGGAACAACACCGCCTACTACCCATCGCTGGCCGACTTGCAGAGCTCGCTCACCATTGAGAACAGCTGCTCCAGCCTCTTCACGCTGAAAACAATGAGCTACGTGTCCATCCTCATACCGCTTGTGCTCGCCTACGTTGCCTACGCGTGGCGGGCGCTGGACGTGCACAAGATAAGCCGGCAGGATTAGCGCGCTTTGTTGCAACGGAAGAATTTTCCTCAAATCCGGCAAAAGTCATTGCACTTGTCAAAGCTGTGGTGGTTGCTTTCACATTCCGTTAGGAATGTATCGCTCGGTAGAAAAGGTAAGCACACACAAATCCTGCATTCCGTAGGAATGCAACCAACGGAGGCATTCCTACGGAATGCCCAACCGATGGTGGCAAATCGTTATCTACCGAGCGATACATTCCTAACGGAATGTTGCCGATGCTTCGATAGCCAGTAAAACGTCGCTGCAACAAAGTCGGATTAGCGCGCTACTCGCTGTACAGCGCCACGGTGCTCAGCACCGGACAGGCGAGCGAGTGGAGAATATTGACCCTGATTTTTGCCGCCGTGGTGGCGGGCAGGCGGAGGATACGCTTGTAGCCAATGGTGGTGGCGGCGCTCAGCAGCTGCCACGAGGCCGACGCATCGTCCCAGTACTCCACGCTGAAGCGCGCCACGCGCTGCCCCAGCGGGATGTACTCCTGCAGCAGGAGCAGGTTGAATGTTTGCTTCTGCGGAAGCTCAAACGTCAGCGAGGCGGTGGTTACCGAGTCGTCGGTTGCCCAGTAGTCGTCGAAGCTTTCGTTCAGCACGTGCGCGGCGGCAAACCGCGGGTCGCTTCCTCTGGTGGCGCTGGCGGCAACCTTTGCCCCGCCCAGCAGGTTTACTTTAAAGATAGCGTCCAGCCGCTCGCGCAGCTCCACGAGGCGGGTGGAGTCGTTGGGGTGAATGCGCCCGCGCCGGTCGGGCGGGACGTTCAGCAGGAGGTTGGTGTTGCGCCCCACCGAGGTGTAGTAGATATCCAGCAGCTGGTCGAGCGATTTCACCTTGTCGTCGGTGGCGGGGCTGTAAAACCACCCCGGGCGAATGGAGACGTCCGTTTCGCCGGCTATCCATGCCTGCCCAAAAATGTTCCCCGAGCTGAGGGTATCCACCGAAGACGCCCGCCCGGGCTCAAATCCGGCGGTATCCAAGCGCGACCAGCAGGTTTCGCCGGCGCGCCCCTCCTCGTTGCCTATCCAGCGGCAGCCGGGCCCTACGTCGCTAAAGATAACGGCGTGCGGCTGATGCTCGTAAACGGTGCGGTTGAACAGCGTCCAGTCGTAGCGCTGCTTTTTGCCGTTTTCGCCCTCGCCGTTGGCGCCGTCAAACCACTGCTCAAAGATGTCGCCGTAGCCCGTCAGCGCTTCGGTAAGCATGTCGGCAAAGGTGCGGTTGTACGCGGGCGTTCCGTAGGCCGGATGGTTCCTGTCCCACGGCGAGAGGTACACGCCCAGCTGCAGCCCCGCCTCGCGGCAGGCGTCCGACAGCTCCTTCAGCACGTCGCCCTGCCCGTTTTTCCAGCCGCTTTCGCGCACGGTGTGCGCGCTGTACTTGCTGGGCCACAGGCAAAACCCGTCGTGGTGCTTTGCCGTGATGATGATACCCTTCATGCCGGCTTTCTTGGCCGTTTCCGCCCACTGCCGGCAGTCCAAGGCGGTGGGGTTAAACACGCGCGGGTCTTCCTTTCCGTCGCCCCACTCCACGTTGGTAAAGGTGTTGGGGCCAAAGTGGGCAAACATGTAGTACTCCATTTGCTGCCACCTCAGCTGGTCGGCGGAGGGCACAGCGCCGTACGGCGCGGGCGGCGCCACCGCCTGCCGGCACGACAGGCAAACGCCTGCAGCTGCCGACACGAGAAAAATAGCGAAAAAATGTTTCAT
>JAITQP010000271.1 GCA_031288885.1 Prevotellaceae bacterium
TCTCTCTCCTGCCTGAAAGGCAGGACTGCTAAGACTTAAAGACTTAAAAGTCCTGCCTTTCAGGCAGAGAGAGGAGGAGGGGCGCCCTCTCCGCAGGTCGTTGACCTGCGGTTATGAAGATTAAGCCCTTTCAGGGCTTGTGAGAAAGGGAGAACCCTTTCCAAAAATGGGAAAGCGAAATTTGTAATATGCTAATAATACGCCTAATACAATTTCGTCATTGTAAGCGAAGCGAAGCAACCGGAGCGCAGCGGAGCTCGGCGTAGCCAACCCAGAAATACGGGCAAGGCAACGCAAAGCGTGCGTTGCTGGATTAACTTCGTTGAACGCGCAATGACGCGAGGCGTGCGTCGCTTGCGCCATTAATCATTAATCATTAATCATTAAAATGAAAATTTCCTATCCTTCTTCCCAAAAGATTTACGTTAAGGGAAAAATCCACGACATTCGCGTGGGGATGCGGCGGATAAACCTGCGGAAGCCCAACGCCGCCGTGGTGGTTTACGACACCAGCGGCGCATACTCCGATGCGGAGGTTGCCGTTGACATCCGCAAGGGCTTGCCCCGCCTGCGCGCGCCGTGGGTGGAGCGCAGGGGCGATACCGAGCAGCTCGCCGCCTTTTCGTCCGCCTACTGTAGGGCGCGCCTCGCGGACGCAGGGCTCGCGGACGTGCGCTTCCCGCTGACGCACCTCCCGCGCCGCGCAAAGGCAGGGCGGTGCATCACCCAAATGTACTACGCCCGTCAGGGCGTTATCACCCCCGAAATGGAGTACGCCGCCATCCGCGAAAACCAGCAGTGCGACGAGCTGGGAATACCCTCGCACATCACGCCCGAGCTTGTCCGCAGCGAAGTCGCCGCCGGACGCGCCGTTATCCCCGCCAACGTCAACCACCCCGAGGCAGAGCCGATGGTTATTGGGGCAAGCTTTTTGGTGAAGATTAACACGAATATCGGCAGCTCCGCCCTCTCGTCGGGCGTGGATGAGGAGGTGGAAAAGGCGGTCTGGAGCTGCAAGTGGGGCGGCGACACGCTGATGGACTTGTCCACCGGCAACAACATCCACGAGACGCGGGAGTGGATTGTCCGCAACACACCCGTTCCGGTGGGCACGGTGCCCATTTATCAGGCGCTGCAAAAGGTGAACGGCGAGGTGGCGGAGCTCAGCTGGGAGGTGTACCGCGACACGCTCATTGAGCAGTGCGAGCAGGGGGTGGACTACTTTACCATCCACGCGGGGCTGCTGCGCGCGCACCTGCCGCTGGCGCGGCGGCGGCTTACCGGCATTGTGTCCCGCGGAGGCTCCATCATTGCGGGCTGGATGACGCAGCGGGGCGAGGAGAACTTTTTCTACACCCGCTTTGAGGAGATATGCGACATCCTGCGGCAGTACGACGTGGCGGTTTCGCTGGGCGACGGGCTTCGCCCGGGCTCCATCCGCGACGCCAACGACGACGCCCAGCTGGCCGAGCTCGCCGTGCTGGGACAGCTGACCCAAACGGCGTGGAGCCACAACGTGCAGGTGCTGATAGAGGGACCCGGCCACGTGCCCATGCACAAGATAAAAGCCAACGTGGACGAGCAGCTGCGCTGCTGCCACGGCGCGCCGTTCTACACGCTGGGGCCCCTCGCCACCGACATTGCCCCGGGCTACGACCACATCACGTCGGCCATCGGCGCGGCGCAAATTGCGCGCTACGGAACGGCCATGATTTGCTACGTTACGCCAAAGGAGCACCTCGGGCTGCCCAACAAGGAGGACGTTCGCGCAGGCGTAATCGCCTACAAGATTGCCGCCCACGCCGCCGACTTGGCAAAGGGGCATCCGGTGGCGCAGGTCAGGGACGACGCGCTCAGCAAGGCGCGCTTCGATTTTCGATGGAAAGACCAATTTGCCCTGTCGCTCGACCCCGAAAAAGCGCTCGAGTACTACACCGACGGATGTCCGGACGGCGAAAGAGACCACTGCACCATGTGCGGGCCTCACTTTTGCGCCATGAAGCTAACAAAATCTATGGTCACTAATTGCTAACTAAGATGCTTTTTACAGAGCTAATAGACACGTACGATTGGGATGCTATTCAATCCCGCATTTACGCCAAAACCGCCGGCGACGTTGAGCGCGCGCTGAACAGCGACAGGCGAAGCGTGGAGGATTTTATGGCGCTGGTTTCCCCCGCCGCGCAGGCCTACTTGGAGCCCATGGCGAGGCTCAGCCGCCGCTACACGCAGCAGCGCTTCGGCAACACCATTCAGCTCTACATCCCCCTCTACCTGACCAACTCCTGCATGAACCACTGCGTTTACTGCGGGTTTAACCACAGTAACAGCATCCGGAGGATTATCCTGACCGATGAGCAAATCCTGCGCGAGGCGGAGGCCATCAAGCGCATGGGCGATTTTCAGCACATCCTGCTCGTAACCGCCGAAAATCCGCGCGACGCGGGAGCCGGCTACATCGAAAACGCTATCCGCCTGCTAAAACCCTACTTTGCCTCCATCTCCATGGAGGTGCAGCCGCTGAAGGAGGCGGAGTACCGGCAGCTCTCCGAGGCTGGGCTCAACGCCGTGTACTGCTACCAAGAAACCTACCGCAAAGCCACCTACGGGCGCTACCACCCCAAGGGCATGAAGTCGAAGTTCGATTGGCGTTTGGACGGGTTTGACCGCATGGGGAGGGCGGGCGTTCACAAAATCGGGCTGGGTATTCTGGTCGGCTTGGAGGACTGGCGCACCGACGCGACGCTCATGGCGCTGCACCTCCGCTACCTGCAAAAATGCTACTGGCAAACCAAGTACTCGCTGTCGTTCCCCCGTATGCGCCCGCACGAGGGCGGGGATTTTCAGCCCAACGTCATCATGAGCGACAGGGAGCTGGCGCAGCTGATTTTCGCCTGCCGCATCTTTGACCACGACGCCGAGATTGCCCTGTCGACCCGCGAAAGCCCAACGTTTCGCGACAACATGGCCGGCTTGGGGGTAACTTCGCTCAGCGCAGGCTCCAAAACCGACCCGGGAGGCTACGCCGTTTACCGCAGCGAGCTGGAGCAATTTGCCATCAGCGACAGCCGCACGCCCGATGAAATCCTCGCCTCCGTGCGGGGGCAGGGGTACGAAGCCGTGTGGAAAGATTGGGATTTGAGGTTGCAGTGAGGTGAGGTGGGGTGGGGGATAAAAAGATTTGCTGTTACGGTAAAAAGCGGCTATATTTGCCCTGCAAATAGCATCGTATTCATATAACTCTTATAAGCCTCACGCTTATGCTACCTCTTAGAAAATTGCCCGTCGGCATACAGGATTTTGAAAAGCTGCGCACCGAAGAGTACGTTTACGTGGACAAAACGGCCTACATGCACCGGCTTACGCAAATGGGCTGGCCCTATTTTCTTGCCCGTCCGCGCCGCTTTGGGAAAAGCCTGCTCATCTCCACGCTCAAGGCGTATTTTCTGGGCAAAAAAGAGCTGTTTGAGGGCTTGGCGGTGAGCGCGCTGGAGAAAGACTGGGTAGAGTATCCGGTTATCCATCTGGATATAAACAGGGCGTCGTACGAAACCCCGCAAACGTTTGAGGATAATCTTCACGCGCTGCTGAGCGAGTATGAGGAGACATGGCAGCTGGAAAACCGCATTGAGGATGTCTCCATGCGCTTTGACCGGCTGATAAGCGGCGCGCACCGGCAAACGGGGCGCAGGGTGGTGGTGCTGATAGACGAGTACGACAAGCCGCTGGTCAACACCTTGGATGACCCCGAGCGGCACAGCGCGCTACGCGAAATGCTGAAGAGCTTCTACGGCATCCTCAAAAGCGCCGACGCCCACCTGCGCTTCGTGATGCTCACCGGCGTTACCAAGTTTTCAAAGGTGAGCGTGTTTAGCGACCTGAACCACCTAATGGATATTAGCTTTGACAAAGAATTTGCCGGCATCTGCGGCATTTCCGAACCGGAGCTCATCGCCTGCTTTCAGCCGGAGATTACGGCGCTGGCCGACGAGCTCGGCAAAACCCGCGACGAAACGCTTGTCGAGCTGAAGCAGCGCTACGACGGCTACCACTTTTCCAAGAGCAGCGAGGGGCTCTACAACCCCTTTAGCCTGCTGAATACCTTATCCAAGAAAGCGTTTAGCGACTACTGGTATGCTACGGGTACGCCAACGTTCCTCGCTAAGATGATAAAGAGCATAGCGTTTGACGTAAAAAGTCTGGAGAATGACGTGCGCGTCCCCACCCACGGCATGACCGACTACAGGGTAGGGGAGGTGAAACCGCTACCGCTGCTCTACCAAAGCGGCTACCTCACCATAAAGGGCTACGACGCGCTGCTCGACGAGTACGTGCTCGGCTTCCCCAACGGCGAGGTCAAGTACGGCTTTTTCAACGAGCTGCTGCCGGTTTACGTGCCTAACAAAGACGTCTGGAGCGAGTTCTCCGTAACGCACTTCCTTCGGGATTTGCTTGCGGGCAACGTTGACGGCTTCATGACCCGCCTGCGCGCCTTTTTTGCGGGGATACCCTACGAGCTCAACAACAAGGAGGAAAAGCACTACCAGACGATATTTTTCATCATGTTTCGCCTGATGGGGCAGTTTGTCGAGGCGGAGCAGCGCAGCGCCGCCGGTCGCGCCGATGCGGTGGTGGTTACCGGCAGCACGGTGTTCGTCTTTGAGTTTAAGCTCACCGGCAACGCCACCGCCGAAGATGCGCTGAGGCAAATAAACGACAAGGGCTACCTGATACCCTACTCCGCGGGCAGCAAGGCAATCGTAAAAGTCGGCGCAGAGTTTAGCGCGGAGGAGCGCACGCTGAGCCGCTGGGTGGTGGGATGATGAAGAATGAGGGTTCCGCAAAGCCCTCCGGCGTATTTTTACCTCACGTAAGCTTTCAGCTTTTCGGCTTGCAGCGAGGTTATCAGGTTGTTTTTTATGAGCTCGTCGAGGGTGGGGACGCTGCCCTTGCGCTTGGCGTACTGCGCAATGCCGCGCGCCGCATACGCTCCAAGGTAGGGATGACGGCGCATGAGCTCAAGGTTTTCTTCGCTCAGCGTAAGCTTACGCACCAGCGACGTATCTACGCTCACGCGGCTGGCAAGGCGCTGCATCCGCTCGCTGCCAAAGTTCTTTATCTCCAGCAGCTGCTCTGCCGATGTGTAGCCGCCCAGCTGTTCGCGGTACTCCACAATTTTCTGGGCAAAGTACTTGCCAATGCCCGGGAGGGTGCACAGCAGCGCGGTGTCGGCGGCGTTGAGCTCCACCAGCTGTGGCGCGGCGGCCTCCGTCTTTTCCGTGGCGCGCCGCAGGGTGTCCGCGTGGGGGGCGCTTTTGGCGGCAGCCGGCGCAATGTTGATGTAGGGTTGCAGCCGCTGCTTTTGCTTTTCGGTAATGACGCCCAGCTTCAGGAAATCGGCGGCGGTGCGGAACCGCCCTCCGCGCTCGCGGTATCGGGCAATAGCCGCAGCCTGCTTTGGGGAGAAGCCGAGCAGCGTTAGCGAGTCGGTGGAGATGGTGTTGGGGTCGAACTTGAAGGTTTGGCTTTTTGGCCGCTGCGATTTTTTGTCCAGCGCGCTTTCCTCCAGCTGCTCAAATTGCGATTGGGCGGCCTCGTTGAGCCTGTCGGCGTGCTGGCGAAGCAGGGAGATGTCGCTGTCGGCGAGCTTGGGGCGGAAGCAAGCTCGGTAAACGGGCGGAGCGAGCAGCAGCAAAAGCAGCAGCGCCCCCAAAAATAAAACGCCTCTGCGCTCGCCCTTGGAAAAGTCCAGCCAATCTTTGAGAAACCGGTTCATATCAATCAAATTTCAAATTCCATACAAAAGTACGGATTTTAGTTGACTTTTAAAAGCGCCCCCAAATCCACCGCCTTTTCTTCCGTTTTTGGGCGTGGCTTTTTCGTTTTAATCAACAAAAATTTGTCCGTCTGGAATAAAATGGTTAATATCGCACAAATTATAAACTCAGTAACAAATGGATGCAACAGTAAAACTTTATTCGCTATCGTACAGGGAGGCAAGAACCTACCTCTTTTCGTTGATTTTCATTGTGGGAAACATTGCGCTGCCTCAGCTTTGCCACCTGCTCCCCAACGGTGGGCTGATGTGGCTGCCGATTTACTTTTTTACGCTGATTGCGGCGTACAAGTACGGCATTCGCGTTGGGCTGCTCACGGCTATTGCCTCGCCGCTTGCCAACAGCCTGCTGTTTGGCATGCCTCCGGCGGCGGCGCTGCCCATCATTGCTATCAAGTCGGTGCTGCTGGCGGTGGGGGCGGCTTACGCGGCGCGCGTTAGCGGAAAGGTGTCGCTGCTGGCCATTGCGGCGGCGGTGGTGGCGTACCAGCTCGTCGGAACGCTCGTGGAGTGGGCTATTGTGGGCGATTTCTTCAGGGCGCTTAAGGATGTGAGGGTTGGGTATCTCGGGCTGCTGGTGCAGGTGTTTGGTGGGTACGCTGCGCTAAAAGCGCTGGTTAAGCTGTAGGCTATGCAGGCTAAGACGTTTGACGAGGTGCTGGAGAAATTCAGGCGGGTCGCCTTTGCTGAAAAGTTCGACATGGTTGTCGCCGTTGCCAACGGAGGGATAATACCCGCTGCCATCATCAACCAGCGGCTTGGCGTTGAAATTCAGCTGCTGAGGATTAACCTGCGCGACGACAACCAGCAACCGAGGTACGAGCACCCCAAGCTGCTATCGCCGGTGGACTTTGAGTTTAAGGGCAAAACCATTCTTGTGGTCGATGACCGCGTCAAAACGGGGGCTTCGCTTGCGCTGGCAAGGGAGCTGCTGCAGGGAGCAACGCTGATAAAAACCTTTGCCGTGAATGGAAGCGCCGACTATGCGCTGTATAACGAGGAATGCTTTAAATTCCCGTGGATAGCTTGATAGAAAATAAGCATGAAAAGAATATTGTTGATTTCAACCGCCCTTTTTTTACAGCTGCTGCCTGCCGGCGAAAGCCTTGCGAGCGCCATTACAGACTCCGTGCAGCTGGAGGGGGTTGTTGTAACAGGCTCACGTACAGAAGCAAGCCTGCAAAATATACCCATGAGCGTAACCGTTGTTGGCAGCAAAACGATTGAGAGCAGGCTGGAGCAATCGCTGTTACCCATTATCACAGAGGAAGTTCCGGGGCTGTTTATTACCGGACGCGGCGTAATGGGCTACGGAGTATCCACAGGCGCTGCCGGAGGGATGAAAATCAGGGGAGTAGGCGGCAGCCCGACTACGGGAGTGCTGCTGCTGATTGACGGTCATCCCCAGTACATGGGGCTTATGGGGCATCCCCTGCCCGACGCCTACCAGTCAATGATGGCTGAGCGCGTGGAGGTTATACGGGGCGCGGCGTCGGCTCTTTACGGCTCAAACGCTTCGGGGGGAGTTATCAATATTATCACCAAAAAGCAGCGGGTGGACGGCGTGGAAACGAACCTCAGGGCAATGTATGGCTCGTATAATACTGTCTCTTCGGAGGTTGGCAGCCATGTTCGCTCGGGGAAGTTCAGCAGCTACCTCTCGCTGGGGTACAATCGTAGCGACGGAACCCGCGAAAATATGGACTTTGACCAGTACAGCGCCTACGGAAAATTTGGGTACGATTTTACGCCAACGTGGAAAGCATTTGCAGATGTGAACGTTACGAATTTTTCCGCCTCAAACGCCGGCGAAATCAACGACCCGCTAATTGACAACGACGCAGACGTTACCCGTGGCGTGGCCTCGTTTTCGCTTGAAAACAAGTATGATAAAACATCGGGAGCGTTGAAATTCTTCTACAACTTTGGGATGCACGAGGTTGACGACGGATACGCGCCAAACGGCGGCGTTCCTCGTGATTTTCACTTCCGCTCCACCGACAACATGCTTGGAGTGTCGCTGTACCAAACGCTTAGCCTTTTTACGGGAAACCGCATTACCGCCGGACTTGACCTCCAGCGCTTTGGCGGTCGCGCGTGGAGCAGCTATTTGGACGGCAGGGCGGATGTTGATATCGTAGAAAAAGGAATTAACGACGCCGCCGGATACCTCACTATTGAGCAAAGCGTGCTCTCCAACCTGCTGCTAAACGCCGGAGTAAGAGCTGATAACAACAGCAGGACGGGCACGGAGTGGATTCCGTCGGTGGGGCTTAGCTTCCCCGTATCCGGCGCAACAGCGCTGAAGGCCATTGTGAGTAAAGGATTTAGAAACCCCACCATCAGGGAGATGTACATGTTTCCGCCGCAAAACCCCGACCTCAAGCCGGAGCGGTTGATGAGCTACGAGCTGTCGTTTTCGCAAAAGCTGCTGGACTACAAGCTGGGGTTTGATGTTAACGTGTTCTACATCAACGGAAATAACGCCATACAAACGGTAATGTTAAATGGCAAGCCACTAAACGTCAATATCGGCAAAATTGAAAATTACGGTTTGGAGCTGGCGTCTTTCTACAAAGTTACTCCAAGCTTCAGCATATCTGCCAACTACAGCTGGCTGAACATGAAGTACAAGGTGGAGGCAGCGCCGGAGCATAAGCTGTATGCGGGTTTTAGCTATGCCGTATCGAAGTGGAGGCTTGCATCGGGCGTGCAGCATATTGGAAATCTTTACGTTGGAGAAAATTTGGTAAAGAATTCCTTTACCCTCTGGAACGTAAGGGCAGCCTATAGCGTCTGGAAATCGCTGGAGCTGCTTGTGAGGGGCGAAAATCTGCTGTCGCAAAAGTATGAAATCAACGAAGGATACCCAATGCCGGAGGCAACGGTATTTGGTGGCATAAATTTAAGGTTTTAAATTTCCCTAATAAAATAATTAACCATGGACAGAAAACAATTTTTAAGGACGATAGCGCTGACCGGAGCCGTTATCACGCTGAAATCGAAAGCCGGAATGGATTTGATGGCGCAATCGCAAAACGGTAAGGCGGTTGACTTGGTTGCCGTGATGGGCGGCGAGCCGGAGGAAATGTTCCGGCAGGCCATTGAGGAGCTGGGAGGTATGTCCCAGTTCATCAAAAAAGGCTGGAAGGTGGTCGTAAAGCCCAACATTGGCTGGGACAAATCGCCGGAGCTGGCGGGAAATACCAACCCGAAGCTGGTGGGCGAAATTGTGCGCCAATGCTTTCAGGCGGGGGCTAAGGAGGTGATAGTGTTTGACCACACCTGCGACGACTGGCTAAAATGCTACAAGAACAGCGGTATCGCGGCGGCGGCTGAGGCGGAGGGCGCAAAAATGGCGCCGGCAAACGAGGAGTCGTACTACAAAGAGGTGGAGCTGCCCGACGCAAAGAAGCTCAAAACCGCCAAAATCCACGAGGCAATCCTGAACAGCGACGCGTGGATTAACGTTCCCGTGCTGAAGCACCACGGCGGCGCAAACCTGTCGATTTCCATGAAAAACTACATGGGGATAGTTTGGGACAGGCGCATTTTTCACCGCACCGACCTCCAGCAGTGCATTGCCGACATTTGCACCATGTACAAACGACCGGCGCTGAACGTTGTTGACGCCTACCGAACCATGAAAACCAACGGGCCGCAAGGCCGCTCAACCGCCGACGTGGTGAGCACCAAGAGCCTCTTTGTCTCGCGGGATATTGTGGCGGTGGATACCGCCGCCGCAAAATTCTTTGGGCAGGTCAGGGATATGCCCTTGGAAAACGTGGGGCACCTCGCCAACGGGCAAACGCTGGGAATAGGAACAATGGACTTGGAAAAGCTGAACATCAAAAGAATAAAATTGGGATAAGGGGTGCTGAGGATAACAAGAACATTCATATCGATAGCGTTATTTTCGCTGATAACGTTTTACTTTGTTGACTTTGCAGGGCTAATGCCAAACCGCTGGCACGTGCTCATGCATCTGCAGTTTATACCCGCAATTTTGGCGCCTGCCGGCGTTGTGCTGCTGATATGGGTTGTCCTGACGCTGCTGTTCGGGCGGGCGTACTGCTCCTCCATTTGCCCCATGGGGGTGTATCAGGATGTGGTGGCGTGGGCGTCGAAGCGTGCCGCCAAAAAGAAAAAACGCTACAAGTTTAGCAAAGCTAAGAACATCCTGCGCGCGTCTGTGCTCGTGGTCACGGTGGGCGTTTTTTGGAAGCTCCCGCTAATGCTGGGTTTCGTTGACCCGTACAGCGCGTACGGGCGGATGGCGGCAAACATCTTCCGTCCGGTTTACATGGCCGGCAACAACCTGCTGGCAACGCTTTTCATGAAATTTGAAAACTACACTTTCTACAAAACGGACGTATTCGTAGCAAGCGCATTCTCCCTTGCGGTAGCCCTGCTGACCATGCTCGCCATAGGCTACCTCGCGTGGAGAAACGGGCGCACGTACTGCAACACGATTTGTCCGGTGGGGACAATGCTGGGATTTTTGAGCCGCTTTTCCGTTTTCAAAATCAGGATAGATGAGGGTAAGTGCAACAGCTGCGGAGCCTGCGAGGCGCAGTGCAAGGCGGCGTGCATCAGCAGCAAGCAAAAAACCATCGACAGCAGCCGCTGCGTGGACTGCTTCACCTGTCTGGACGTTTGCCGGCGGAATGCCCTGAAGTTCTCCCCTCCGCTTGCCCGCGCCAAGAGCGCGGACGCGGCGGCAGCAAAAGTTCCCGTAGATGGGGGGAAGCGCCGCTTTCTGAAGGCCGGCGTTTTAACAGCGGTTGCCGCCCCCGTTGCGACCATCGAGGATGAGGTGAACAGCCTGCGGAAAAGCAACCGCTACGTCCGGCAGCAGCCCATTCTGCCACCGGGCGCGGTGAGCACGGAGAATATGCTGAAGCGCTGCACCTCGTGCCACCTGTGCATCAGCAAGTGCCCGTCGCGGGTGCTGAAGCCGGCCTTTATGGAGTACGGGCTTGCCGGAATGATGCAGCCAACAGTGCACTTCGAGAATGGGTTTTGCAACTTCGACTGCACCATCTGCTCCGAGGTGTGCCCTGCCGGCGCAATAAAGCCGCTCACCAAAGACCAAAAGCATTTAAATCAGAGCGGGCACGTAGTTTTTACGCGCGACATTTGCGTTGTGCAGACCGATGAAACCAGCTGCGGCGCCTGCTCGGAGCACTGCCCCACGCAGGCGATAACGATGGCTCCCTACAAGGGCGGGCTCACCATTCCGCAGATAAACGTTGAAATATGCATAGGTTGCGGCGGGTGCGAGTTTATTTGCCCCGTTCGCCCATACCGCGCCATTCACGTGGAGGGGCACGCCGTGCAGGGCAAAGCAAAACCCTTTGAGGAGCAGAAAAAAGAGGAAAAAGAAATAGAAGATTTTGGATTTTAAACACAGCGTTTGTCAATCCATAGGCGCTATCGTCTCTTCATCAATGACTTACATCAAAAGCACCTATATTTTCCCCCGATGGCTTGTTTTACTAAAAATAATCAAATATCATACGTAGTATTGTGCTCGTACACTTATAGTTGTGTGCGGACACACGTGCGAATAGTGGATCTTTGCCGATAAGAAAAATCAAAAAACATAGTATATAAATCATTTTTTTCAATCCGATTAAGATTTGAAAAGCCTAATTTTGGGCTTTCATGGTTATAATTTACAAACCGCATTTTTGTGGTGTCATTGTTGGCAGATAGCATGTAAATTTTCCTTGATTGGCCAAGAAAATTATTTTTATACCGATGTTGTGTATTTCTAACATATTCTACGCTTTGTGTAGCTCGCTGCTCTTGCCATACAGGCAAGCAGTAATTTATGTTCACACACACACACACACACACACACACACACACACACACACACACACACACACACACACACACACACACACACACAGAACTCAATAAGAGACAGCAAACTATCAAACGTACAACATTTATCTATAGAAATCAAAATATTATATCTA
>JAITQP010000285.1 GCA_031288885.1 Prevotellaceae bacterium
GTGAAAAGCATGCAGGAAAGAGTAGAGGATTTTCTGGAGTGGTGCGCAGCTACGGACAAGGCGAGCATCCAAACGGTGTGCAATTTAATTGAAAATATTTATTAGACTTAATATAATAATTGTCGTTAAAACTTTTGCATTTAAAATGATTTTAATACACGAGATAAAAATATGTTTTTGAGAATAGGAATATTTATAGTTAGTACAGTGGTATTTACATGTCTATTAGCAGTTTTGCAGCAAAAAATCAATCTTGATTTTGAAACAATTTCATTGCCGCAGCTGGCGCCGGCAGCAGGTTTTATAATTATTTCCTTGATTTTTGCCGACATGAATTTTTCTGTCAATATCACCTTTAACAGAGTAATTGCCATTAAAATACTGATGGCTTTTGTCATACCGCTTTTACTGTTCAGCATTTCATTTTTTGCAGGAAAGCAGGCGGGATTAAGTATAAAGCTTACCGAAAATCTACAATCTGTTGTGCCGGGTATGTTTATGGGTATTATTATTGGAGCAGCTGGCGAGGAAATCGGGTGGCGCAACTTCTTGCAGCCAATATTAGAAAAGAAATATACCGTTTTAATTGCCTCAATAGCTGTTGGTACAATTTGGGGATTGTGGCATATCGGACATTATAAGAACGGGTTACTTTTTATGGTCGGCTTTCTGATTTTCACAATATCTGCATCTGTTATAATTGCGTGGCTTCTTCGAGGAACACAATTTAATATTACTATTGCAGCAGCTTTTCACATTGCAGTAAATTTGGGATTTATAGCGTTCTTCAAAAATTCGCTGACAGATTCAAGATTGATGATTATCAATGGCGTTGTCTGGCTGATACCCGCGATAATTGTCACAGTGAAAGGGTATTGAGAAAAGATGTCCCTTTGCGTTTTATCTTTGTAATCAAAATGTATTTCGATACGCTGAAAAAGCAACTAATAGGAATATTTCGCGGGGAAACATCGTGATTTTCGATATTCCGTTGGATTTTGTTGGAAGAGAATACTATATCAGGGAAGCCGCCGAGCAAAGCTGGAGCGATACCGACAGCGCCTTGAGCTGGTGTTTTTGCCGCCCTACTCACCTGACCTCAACCCGATAGAAAGGGTATGGTGGCTGATGAGAAAACAGGTAACGCACAACCGGTGGGTGAAAAGCATGCAGAAAAGAGTAGAGGATTTTCTGGAGTGGTGCTCAGCTACGGACAAAGCGAGCATCCAAACGGTGTGCAATTTAATTGAAAAAATTTATTAGACTTAATCACTAATTTAATATTCATACCGCGCTACGTCGAACTTGAGGAGCACAAAGAGCAGGATGGTGAAGGCCCAGAGCGACGACCCTCCGTAGCTGAGGAACGGCAGGGGAATGCCCACCACGGGCATTATGCCAATGGTCATGCCAATGTTTACGGCAACGTGGAAAAACAGGATGGCGGCAACGCCGTAGCCGTAAAACTTGGCAAACGCGCTCTTTTGGCGCTCCGCCATGTTGAGTACGCGTATGAGCAGCAGCAGGTACAACCCTACCACCAGCGTGGCGCCCAAAAATCCCCACTCTTCGCCAACGGTGCAGAATATAAAGTCGGTGCTCTGCTCCGGCACAAAATTTCCCTTGGTCTGCATTCCGCCCATAAAGCCCTTTCCGGTTAGGCCTCCGGAGCCTATGGCAATCTTGGACTGGTGAACGTTGTAGCCCCAACCCTTGATGTCGGACTCTATGCCCAGCATGTCGTTTATTCTCCGGCGCTGGTGCTCCTTGAGCACGTTGTCAAACACGTAGTCCACCGAGTAGGTAATGCCGCAGGAAACGATGAAAAACCCGACGATGAAGAAGATGTACCGCAGCCTGTGCCACCACGCGTATATGGCTATTATGGGCAGCATGGCCGCGTGCGCAAGGATGAGCGCCTCAAAGAGCGGAAGGTAAATCTCCGCCTGCCTCAGCCCAAAGTGCAGCGCCAGCGTTGCGACCGCCACAATCGTTATGTTGACAAAGCCCGTTTTGTACCGCCTGCTCATGACCATAAAAATCCCGTTGCAGAGCAGGCTGATGAAAATAAGAATGGCCGCCTGCTCCACCAGCAGCGAGAGGATGAACAGGAAAATGAGGAACAGGCAGGAGATGAGAATCCACGTTCTGAGCCCCGCCCTGTAGAGCACGATGATAAACGCCGTAAACACCAGCGCCGACCCCGTGTCGTGCTGCAGGAGCGTGAGCATAAACGGCGCCAAGATAACCGCGATGGCGCGTGCGGCGTTGCCCAAATTTTGCATGCGGAAGCCGTGCGCGCTGACGACTTTGGCCAGCATTAGCGCCGTGGCAACCTTCATAAACTCTACCGGCTGAATGCTCACCACGCCAAGCGATAGCCACGACTTTGAGCCGTTGATTTCCTGCCCAAAAATGAGCGTGAATACCACGAGCAGCAGCGCAAAAATGTACAGGCCGGTGGACAAAAGGTTGAAGAGCTGCCGCTCTACCATCATCACCAGTATGGCAATGACGCACGCCATGCCCACCCAAATGGCCTGATTACGGCTCTGGTTGTGCGCGTCAAAAAAGCGGGGGTAGTCTTCGTTAAACCCCGACGTGTATATGCAGAGCAAGCCGATAGCCATTAGCGCCATCCATATCAGGACGGTGCTCCAGTCAACCCTTGCCAGCAGGTTATTGCTTCGCCTGTACGCCATTTTGTTGAGTTAGGTTTCCGTTCACCACGTAGTCCTCACACCACGTGCGCGAAATAGTTTTCTTTAAATATTTTTCTACGATAAGGCTTGCCGTTGGGGCAGCCCACTTTGCCCCCGCGCCGCCGTTCTCCACGTACACCGCTACGGCTATCTGGGGGTTATTTTTGGGCGCAAAGCAGATGAACACCGAGTGGTCTTCGCCGTGCGGGTTTTGCGCCGTGCCCGTTTTTCCGCACAGGTCAACGCCGGCTATTTGGGCAATATGCGCCGTGCCGCCGGCCTGAGTTACCGCGTAGTGCATGCCCTGCACCACCGGCTCAAAGTGCCTGCGGTTGATGGTCGTAAAGCGCGGCACGTAGAAGCTGCTGTCCGGCTTTCTCCCCCTAACGCTTTTAACGAGGTGCGGGGTGTAGTAAAAGCCGCGGTTGGCGATGGTGGCGGCAATGTTTGCCATGTGCAGCGGCGTAACGCCCAGCTCGCCCTGCCCTATTGCCAGCGATATAATGCTCAGCGATTTCCACCTGTTTGCGCCGTGCATGCGGTCGTAGGTGGCGGTGGTGGGGAGTATGCCGCGCAGCTCGTTGGGGATGTCGGAGCCCAGCTTGCGCCCTATGCCGAAGCTTTCGACGTGCCTGCGCCACGCGTTAAAGCCCTCCTGCAGGTTGCCGCGCCCGTCCATAATGCTGCGGAAAATGTGGCAGTAGTAGGTATTGCACGACACCTGTAGCGACTGCGTCAGGTCAACCGGCGAAAAATGCCGGTGGCACCCCACGTAGCGCTTCCCAAAAACGTACCCACCCTCGCAGCTGTGCATCGTTCTTTCGGTTGCCGTGCCCTCCTGCAGCGCAATAAGCGCGTTGATGCACTTAAAAATGGAGCCCGGGGGGTACTGCGCCATCACCGCGCGGTTGAACAGCGGCTTTGTGGGGCTGCTGATGAGCGCGTTTCGCTCCGCTACGCGGTGGACGTCAATGAACAGCTCGGGGTCAAAGTTGGGGGAGGATACCAGCGCGAGGATTTCGCCCGTTGCCGGCTCTATGGCGACAATGCTCCCCATTTTATTCTGCATAAGGTGCTCCCCGTACTCCTGCAGCTCGGCGTCTATGGTGCACACGATGTAGTCGCCGGGCACGGCGGCGGTGTCAAACTTGCCCTCGGCGTAGGAGTTTTTTACGCGGTTGTACACGTCGCGCATGTACACGCTCACGCCGCGCTTTCCGCGCAGCGCCTTTTCGTAGGAGTACTCTATGCCGATTTTTCCGATGTAGCTTCCCTGCGTGTAGAATGGGTCGGCGGCGATGCTGCTGGTGTCGGCCTCGCCGATGTAGCCGATGAGGTTGCCCGCAAGGCGGCGCGGGTAGGAGCGTATGCTGCGCGCCTGCGCGTAGAAGCCGGGGAACTTAAACCACCTTTCCTGCAGCAGCGCAAACGCCTCCACAGAGATTTGCCGGTGGAACAGCGCAGGCTGGTACGCGGCGGTTTTTCTCGCCTTGGCTTTGATGGCGCCCAGCGTATGCCGGATTTGCTCGGGGGGGATTTCCAGCGCCCGCGACAGCGCCGCCGTATCAAACGCTGCCACCTCGCGCGGCACAACTACAATGTCGTACACCGTTTGGTTGCCTACCAGCAGCGTGCCGTGGCGGTCGTAAATCAGCCCGCGCGCGGGGTACTGAACTTCGTAGCGCATTACATTTTTATCGGCGGTCAGCTTGTAGTATCCGTCTACTATCTGTATGTAGAATAGCCGCCCGACCATAATGGCACACGCCAGCGTGAAAAAAACGATGATGTACAGCCTTCTATTTGCAAATTCGTTCACTTATCGGTAGGGTTTATCTTTTTTCGCAAAGAAAATTTCCAAAATCATCATAATAGCTACGGCGGCGGCGGCGCTCAAGAGCGCGCGCAGCAGCGTAAGGTGGGCTCCGTAGAGCGTAAATATCTCCAAAAAAAACAGCGCCAAGTGAAAAATGAAGGCGAGCATAAATGCGTAGAACGAAAAGTTGAAGAACTTTAGCGTGTAGATGGACGGGCGCGTGCCCTTGTTAACGTCCTCTCGGCTGACAAACAGCTTGAGCGCCGACGGGCGGATGAAGCCAACGAGCACGCACGCGGCGGCGTTCAGCCCCAACGTCCCCGACAGCAGGTCTACCGTTAGCCCCAGCGTAAACGATGTTATCAGCAGGTGCACCCGCGAAATGCCCATGGGAAGCGCGAATATGTAGAGAATGTAGATGCAGGGGGCAACAAATGAGTTGAGCATGCCGCGCAGCTGTACGCTGTTGAACAGCAGGATTTGCGCGGCAACCAAGGCTACGGCAAACAGCAGGCTTTTTTGGGTTTTACTCATCAGTGCGTATTCGTTATGTTGACTATTTGCTTTTCGATATTTCTCATCTCCACGTGCCGCGCAAACCTCGTTACGTTTACGTAGCGCAGCTTTTTGAAATCGGCCTCCAGCTTCACGCGTATTTCGTGAAAGTTTCCCTTTTTTATTTCGTACGAGGCCACGGTGCCGATAAAGATGCCCTCGGGGAATACGGCGGAGTAGCCGCTGGTTTCTATGGTATCGCCCACCTTTACGGTCACGTGCTGCGGCACCTCCGTTAGGATGGCTTCGCGGTAGTTGAACCCGTCCCACATGAGCGTGCCAAGGTAGCCGTTGGTTTTGATGCGCGCGCTGATTTTGAAGTCGCGGTTAAGCAGCGACATAACGGTGGCGTAGTGCTCCGACGTGTTGATGATAATCCCCACCACGCCGTTGTCGGTTACCACGCCCATGTCGGGGACAACGTTGTCCCACCGGCCTACGTCCAGCACAAGGTAGTTGTACTGCCGGTTGGTGCTGCCGCTCACCACCTTGGCGGGCATGTAGCTAAACAGCTTGCCGGTGTTGGCATCTACTCGCATGGTAGTTCGGGAGGTGTCTACGTGTTGGTAGTGGTCGAGCATGTTGCGGAGCATGGCGTTTTCGCGCTGGAGCTTGTCGTTGTCATCCCTGAGCGAAAGGTAGGCTGCAAGGTTGCTCGAGAGCTTAAAGCAGCGGCTTTGCATCACCTGCACCGCCCCATACATTTGCGTTTGCTGGTAGTATGAGCTGCGCAAGAGTAGCGTTACGGCAATGCCTTCCAGCAGGAGGAAAATGAGGAATTCGTGGAAGCGAAGAATAAATTTTAGCAAGCTGCCCATAGGATAAATCGGAAATGACGTTTACTCGAAACTCAGCGGTGCATACCGCTACCTCATCAGGAACAGGAAATTCCCGATATTTTTCAGCGCAATGCCCGTGCCTCTTGCCACGGCGTGCAGCGGGTCTTCCACCACCTGAAACGGGATGTTTATTTTTTCCGACAGCCTCTTGTCCAGCCCGCGCAGCAGCGCCCCGCCGCCGGTCAGGTAAACGCCCTTGGTGACCACGTCGGCGTAGAGCTCCGGCGGCGTTTGCTCCAGCACGCCCAGAATGGCGCTTTCTATTTTTGAGATGGAGCGGTCGAGGCTGTACGCCACCTCCTGATACGAGATGGGGACTTCGATGGGGAGCGCCGTCATCAGGTTGGGGCCGCGCACGGTGAAGTCGGCAGGGGGGTTGGCCAGCTCGGAGATGGCGCTGCCCACGTTAATCTTGATGTCCTCCGCCGACCGCTCGCCAATTTTTATGTTGTGCTGGTGGCGCATGTAGGATTGGATGTCCGCCGTAAACACGTCGCCGGCTATGCGCACGCTTTTGTTGCACACGATGCCGCCAAGGGCAATAACGGCAATTTCGGTGGTGCCGCCGCCGATGTCCACAATCATGTTTCCCTCCGGCGCCTCTACGTCCAGCCCGATGCCCAGCGCCGCGGCCATGGGCTCGTATATCAGGTACACGTCCTGCCCTCCGGCGTGCTCGGCGGAGTCGCGCACGGCGCGTATTTCCACCTCCGTGCTCCCCGACGGGATGCACACCACAATGCGTATGGAAGGCTTGAAGAGGTGCTTGCCCGGGTTGATTTTTTTTATCATGCCGCGCATCATTTGCTCGGCGGCGTTAAAGTCGGCAATTACGCCGTCGCGCAGCGGGCGGATGGTTTTGATGTTTTCGGGCGTTTTGCCGTGCATTTGCCGTGCAGGGTCGCCCACGGCAATGAGCCTGCCCGTGTTCTGGTCGATAGCTACTATCGACGGCTCGTCAACCACAATGCGGTCGTTGTGGATAATCACGGTGTTGGCTGTCCCTAAGTCCATCGCCAACTCTTGAGTAAAAAATGAAAGAAATCCCATCTTATGTTTAATTGTTTGTAATTCTACATATTTATAAATGATACGTTAGTGCTTGAAGTGCCTTACCCCTGTGGTGACCATTGCCACGCCGTTTGCGTTGCAGTAGTCAGCGCTTTGCCGGTCGTTCACCGAGCCCCCGGGCTGAATAACCGCGGTTACCCCCACCTTGTGCGCAATCTCCACGCAGTCGGGGAAGGGGAAGAATGCGTCGGAGGCCATCACCGCTCCCTGCAGCGAGAACCCGAACGAGCCCGCCTTTTCAACGGCGTGGCGCAGGGCGTCCACGCGCGAGGTTTGTCCCACTCCGCTGGCAATCAGCTGGCGGTCTTTTGCCAGTACAATGGCGTTTGATTTGGAGTGCTTCACCAGCTTGTTGGCAAAAATCAAATCCTGCACCTGTTCGGCGGTGGGCTTTGCGTCGGTTGCAAAGGTCATGCTCTCCTCCGCCTCCATCGCCAAGTCGCGCTCCTGCTGCGCCACGCCGTTGAGCAGCGTGCGGCTTTGCATCGCGGGCAGCTCAAACGTTTTTGCCGCGAGAATGATGCGGTTTTTCTTTTGCTTGAGAATGGCCAAGCTCTCTGGGCTGTAGGCGGGCGCAATCACCACCTCGCAAAACAGCTTGTTCACCTCTTCGGCGGTTTCCCTGTCCAGCTCGCGGTTGCATACCAGCACGCCGCCAAACGCCGACACGGGGTCTCCGGCAAGCGCGGCAGCCCACGCCTGTAGGAGCGTGGGGCGCGAGGCCGCGCCGCAGGCGTTGTTGTGCTTGAGAATGGCAAACGTGGGCTCGCTGAACTCCCCCATGAGGCTCACGGCTGCGTCTATGTCGAGCAGGTTGTTGTACGAAATTTCTTTCCCGTGCAGCTGCTCAAACATATCGCTCAAGCTGCCGTAAAACGCCGCCTTTTGGTGCGGATTTTCGCCGTAGCGCAGCTCCTTAGCGCCGTGCAGGCTTTGCTTAAGCGAGGGTATGCGCTCGCTGCGGTTGAGGTAGGAAAAGATGGCGGTATCGTAGTGGCTCGACACGTTGAACGCCTGCGCCGCCAAGTACTTGCGGTTGGCGAGCGTGGTGGCGCAGCCGTTTTCTTTGAGCATGGCGAGGAGCTCGGCGTACTGCGCGCGCGAGGCTACCACGGCCACATCGCCGTAGTTCTTTGCGGCGGCGCGGATGAGCGAAATTCCGCCGACGTCTATTTTTTCGATTACCTCGGCGTTGGACGCGCCCGAGGCCAGCGTGTCCTCAAAGGGGTACAAGTCTACTATCACCAAATCCACTGCGGGGATTTCGTACTGCTTCAGCTGCGCGCAGTCGTCAGGGTTGTCGCGGCGCGCAAGTATTCCGCCAAAGACTTTCGGGTGCAGGGTTTTCACGCGCCCGCCAAGGATGGATGGGTATCCGGTGAGGCTTTCCACCGATTGCGCCTCCACGCCCAGCCCCTCAATAAAGCTAAGCGTTCCGCCGGTCGAATATATTTTAACGCCGTTATTGCTAAGGTATTGAGCTATTTCATCGAGCCCATCTTTGTAAAACACCGAAAGAAGCGCGCTCCTAATTTTCCTAATATCAAGCATTCTCCAATTTTGATAAACAATTCATATATAATGACTTCCCTTTCACCAGTTGTCCAATTTTCAAATTTTTAAAGATAGTTAAATAAATCGAATACTCCCAATCTCTCTTAGACATATTTCTACTAAAAAAACTTAAAAGACGGAATGTTTGAATTTTTTCTGATACGACAGGCGATTTTGACGTTTTTTGGATGAATTTGCAAGAAAACCGCACATCTAACCTTAATGCGACTTGTCGCGCTGGTAGCATTTTGGGGTTACGTTCACCAAGCTTCCGCCTATGCTGCTGCGCGTGGCGCCGGTAGCCGACGCAAGCGTGTTGATTTCGTTGCCTGCGTAGAGCGCGCCCAGCAGCGCAAATATCAGCGCCTCCTTAAAGTTGACCACCTGCGCATCGGGGATGATAATCCTGCACGAGGATACATCGGCTATGCGCTGCACGAGAAACGCGTTGTGCGCGCCGCCGCCGGTAACGAGCAGCGTTCCGCCGCGCGCGGCGCGCGCCACCTGCACGGCGATATGCTCGCACACGGTGCGCAGCCCGTCGTGAGCGCTAACGCTGTGCTCCGCCATTTTTTTTGCAAAAACCTCCTCCACCCACTCGCGCCCCAGCGATTTTGCCCCGCGCTGCGCGTAGAAGTCGAGCGCGTTGAGCGCGCTGAGCAGCGCGGCGCTCACGCTGCCCTGCGCGGCGAGCGCGCCGTCTCTGTCGTAGGGCGCTCCCAGCGACCGGCTCAGCGCGTTGAGCGCAACGTTGCACGGGCAAACGTCAAAGGCTACGCGCTGCTCGCCCTGCTCAAAGGAGATGTTGGCAAACCCGCCCAAGTTGAGGCAGCCGTCGTAGCCGCCAAAGAGCAGCCTGTCGCCCACGGGAACGAGCGGCGCGCCCTGCCCGCCAAGGGCTACGTCGAGGCTGCGGAAGTCGGAGACGACGGGCATATCCGCCGCGGCGGCCAGCGCCGCGCCCTCGCCCAGCTGAAAGGTGACGCCGCGCTGAGGCTGATGAAATATGGTGTGCCCGTGCGACGCCACGTAGTCTGCCCTGAGGTTTTTGCGGCGCAAAAAGCTTGCCGCCTGCTCGCCCAAGTATCGCCCGTACTCCCTGTGCAGCGCCACAAAATCGAGCGCGCCGAGCGTATGCGCCTGCTGCAGCTTTTGCGCCCACGCGGGGCTGTACGGGGCGGTTTCCGCCGCAAGGATATCAAACGTCCAGCGGCCGCTCCCGTCCTTACCGAACAGCGCAAGGCACAGGTCTAAGCCGTCGAGCGACGTGCCCGACATCAGGCCAAGTATGCGAAGGGGAAGATGGCTCATTGCTTGCCCCCCAAAAATTTCCCAACCAGCTCCATTACCTTGAGGTACCCCTTGGGCAGCGCTATGCGCCGGTCGGTGGCGGCTTTATAGCTGAAGAATATCCCTATGGGCAGCGTTACCGCGGTGGACATCCATATGGCAGCGAGCGGATCCCACTCGCTGTTTTTTGCCAGCCGCTCAAACAGCATGGAGGTTACGTAGTACAGCATGAACACAATTAGCGAAACGATAAACGGCGTGCCAAACCCGCCCTTGCGGATGATAGCCCCCAGCGGAGCGCCTACCAGCAGAAAAAGAATGCACGACAGCGGGCCGGTAAACTTGCGGTGCCACTCAATGTTATGTAAGCTTATCTCGCGGTTGGTAAACTGCATGTCGGACGCTTGGGAGATGAGGTTATTCTGCGCCTGCCTTGCCAGCGTCAGCGCCTTGTCGGCAATTTGGAGCTGCTGCTCCACGTCGCAGGTTTTCAGGATGGAGTCGGCGTTAAAGCGGTGGGGCTTGCTGTGGGCGCTGCCAAGGTCGGACGCGCCGAGCTGAAAGTTGCTCAGCTGAAAAAAGCTTTGCGCCTGCTGCTGCGCGCGGGTGTTGTTCTCCCGCGTTAGCGAGTCCGAAACGGCGGTGAGCTGGTTTAGGTTGAGCATGGTGGAGCGGTTTTTGAAGAGGTTGCCGTCGGTGCGCTCAAGCCCGTAGCCCGTCATCTCAAATACGGTTTCCTCCACCGAAAAGTTGTTTATCCGGAACGGATACTTGCGCTCCCCCGCGCTCTCCTTCAGCTCGTCGTACGAGCAGCCGTTGTACAGCGTCAGTATCAGGTATTTTTGGTTGGCGGAAATGCGCATGTAGCCCGAATCGGCAATGGTGAGCGAGCGGTTGCCGCTGCCGTTGGAGTGGTCGTAAATCATGATATCGCACAGCAGGCCGGTTTTTTCGTCCTTATCCCCCACGCGGATGGTGTAGTCGGCAATGCCGTCGTAAAACATTCCCTCCTTAATTTGCAGCTCGGGGCGCTGCTGCCGGATGTCGTAGAGCAGCGTGGTGCTTTTGAGGTTGAGGTAGGGGAGCAGGTTGTTGGAGAAGAAAAATCCCCCCACCGCAAACAGGCAAACCACCACCATGACGGGCGCCAAAATTCGCTGCAGCGAAATGCCCGCCGACTTGAGCGCCAGCAGCTCGTTGTGCTCGCCCAGATTGCCCATGGCCATGATGGACGAAAGCAGCGTGGCCAGCGGCAGCGCCATCATAAACAGGTTGCCGCTGGCGTAGAATATAAACTCCCAGATGACCTTCCACTCCAGCCCTTTCCCCACCAGCTCGTCAATCATCATCCACAAAAATTGCAGGATGAGGACAAACATGGTCATGAAAAAGGACAGGATAAAGGGGCCCGTAAAGGAGCGCAGCACGAGTATGTGTATTTTTTTCACGGCGTTAATGCAGTACGAAGTTGTTTCTTTTTCCTAAGCTGCAAAGATAGCGTTTTCGGCGTTGTTTTCCTGAAGATTGATAAAAAATTTTCATCGCGCGTATTGCGGAACAAAAAAAATGCTTATCTTTGCAGTCCTTATTTACTAAAGTTAGGGCCCCGTAGCTCAACTGAATAGAGTTTCTGACTACGGATCAGAAGGTTACAGGTTTGAATCCTGTCGGGGTCACCAAGTAAGACGTCAGCCGCCTGCAACCTTTGCAGGCGGCTGATTTTGCTTTAAGAGCATGCCCAGCAGCCTCCTCTCCCACACCACCGCTACGGCAAAAACGGCGCGCAGCGCAAGCATCCAAAACAGCGACGCGCCGATGGAGAAGAACAGCATCACATCCTCAACGTTGCTGTGCGAAACCGCCACGTGGTGGTTGAGCAAATCCAGCTCCCGCCGGCTCACCTTGCCCGACTCCTTTTCCTCTATCATCACCGCCGCGCCGTAGGCCAGCCCCAGCGTTTGCGACACAATCCACAGGAACGACGTTTTGGCCGGAAGCCCAAACACCCGCAGCAGCGGGCGGAGCGCGCGCGATAGCCGCCGGATAACGCCCAGCGCGGCGAGCACGCGCTGAAGCACCGTGAGCACAACGATAATGGTAAACATTTTGGCCGACAGCGCCAGCGTGCTGAACGCCCAGTACGTCAGCGCCACCAGAAAGTTATCCTCCACCAGCTGCACCTTTTTTACGGACGTATCGCCCGCGCTGTCGGGCAAAATGGCGTTGAGGATAATTGCCGAGAGCACCGCAAACAGCAGCCGGATAACCACCATGCGCACCGCCGACGAGCCCGTTTTTTTCTGTATGGCGGTTTCGATAATCAGGTTGTGCGCGCAGAGGCACATGAGCGCCAGAATGGTGATGGAGCGCGCGTCAAAGCCAATGGTTTCGATAATGGCAATGGCGGCGTAGAGGTTGACCAGCGCGCCCGTGATGAACACCAGCGCCGCCTCGCCCTGTAGCCCCACGTGCCGGAACAGCGGCGTGAGCCACTCCGAAACCAGCGCCACTACGCCAACGTACTGCAGCAGCATTACGCCAAAGGAAATGGTGACCGTGAGCCGGATCATCCACCACGCGGTTTTGAGAGCGGCGCGCAGGCCCTCCTTCATGGCCTGCTGCGCATCCAAAAAATATTGTTGCTTGATTGACACAGGTGTAAAAGTTTAATTGCTTATCATTACTCAAACGTTTTCAGCGTCAGGTTTTCGCCGTCAAAGTCGGCGTAGGTGGAGCCGGTAATCCAGTCGCTGAGCAGCGCGAGCTGCGCGCTGGTGTTGGGCAACCCCGTCATGAGCGGCGTGTGCCGGTGCCCAAATACGAAGTAGTCTACTTTTTGGCGCTGCGCCGTTTGCGCCGCAAACCGGTACTGCACCTCCTCCTCCCCGCGAAAGGGCGCGGCAATCCCCTTTGCGAGGCGATTTTTTCGGCTCCACGCGTAGCCAAACGCAAACGCCCACCGCGGATGCAGCATGGAGAACAGCCGCTGCAAAAGGCGGCAGCTAAAAATCCGCTGAAGCAGCGTAAGCGAAAAGGGGGCGCTGCCGCCAAGCCGGTCGCCGTGCGCAAGGAAAAAGATTTTTCCGCCAATCGTTGCCACCTCCTCCGGCGCGGCGGTGTGCATGGTAACGCCGCACTCCCTGTGGAGGTAGTCGCGCGCCCAGAGGTCGTGGTTGCCGGTGAAGAAGTGCACCGCCACGCCGCCGTCCGTAAGCTCCGCCAGCTTCCCCAAAAACCTGACGTGCCCGCGCGGCGCCACGTACTTATACTCCCACCAAAAATCGAACGCATCGCCAAGAATATAAACCGCCGCCGCGGAGCTTTTTATGGAGTCTAACCACCTCACCACCTTGCGCTCGCGCGCGGCAGGGTCGTAAAGCGGCAAACCCAAGTGCATATCCGCAATAAAGTAGGTGTGCTTTTGCATAATTTTTCATTAGTAGCTATTACGAGGGGCAAAAGTACGGGAAAAACGGGAACTTTCCAACATCTGCGCTAATCCTAAGCATCTATCCCATCTCCCACAGCCTTAGTTATGCTTCCGCGTGGTTTTGCCTTAGCCTTTCTTGTCGACGTCCTCTCCCAGCAGTAAGCAAACGAGCTTTACCAAACCAAACAGAGCAAATTCACGGCATGGCAAAGCAAAAATGTTTTTTGTAAACAACAAAATAGCCCAGAAATGTTTTTTGTAAACAACATTTTTGGGGTTTTTTGTTGTTTACAAAGATGTTTTTTTCTACCTTTACGGGCAAAAACATTAGCGTAAATAAAATGGAATCACTTTTTGAGCTTTTTTACAGGGAGCTGCGGAAGACAGACCTGTCGTTTCAGCGGTACTTGCTTGATGAAATCGACTGGAATGGCCGGCTTTCGGCGATTACCGGCGCAAGAGGTACGGGCAAGACAACCATGATGCTACAGCACATCAAAAAAACGTTTGGCAGCTCGCCCACGGAGGCTTTGTACGTCAGCTTGGACAACATCTGGTTTTCGGGCAACCGGCTTTTTGACCTCGCCGCCGATTTTGAAAAGCATGGCGGCAAGTACCTCTTTATCGACGAGGTGCATAAGTACGAAAGCTGGTCGCAGGAAATTAAAAACATTTACGACGCCTTTAGCGACCTGAGAGTTGTATTTACCGGCTCCTCGATGCTCGAAATTTACAGGGGAAATGCCGATTTGAGCCGGCGGGCGGTGCACTACGTTTTGCACGGAATGTCGTTTCGGGAATTCCTAAAGTATGACAGCAACGTTGATGTTGAGAAATTAACGCTTTCGGAGGTGCTGCAGCATCACGTGGAGATAGCCGGACGGATAAACGATAAGGTAAGGCCTCTGCCCTTGTTCCACACCTACCTGCAGCAAGGTTACTACCCCTACTACAAGCCGGACAAGCGATTTTATCTGTCCAAGCTGTCCGGCACGATTAGCCTGATTTTGGAGATGGATTTGCCCGCTGTTGAAGCCATTGAGATGTACTCCATACGGAAAATTAAAAAGCTGCTTTGGATTATTTCTCAGTCGGTGCCGTTTACGCCAAAAATTACCGACCTTGCCGCCAGCTTGGGCGTGAGCAGAAACAGCCTGCTCAGCTACCTGACCCTGCTGGAGCGGGGCGGGCTGGTGAACCTGCTGCAGAGCGGCACGAGGGGCATAAATTCCTTGGCAAAGCCCGAAAAGATTTACCTGAACAACACCAACCAGCTTTACGCTTTTGAGGCCGGCAAACCCGATGTTGGAAATTTGAGGGAAACGTTCTTCTTTAACCAGCTGAAGGCCGTAAGCAAGGTAACCTCCGCCGCCAAAGCCGATTTTACGGTAGACGACTGCTATACGTTTGAAGTTGGCGGAAAAAACAAGGGGCACGAGCAAATTGTAGGTTTAGAAAATGCATTTTTGGCGTTAGACAATATTGAATATGGCCACGCCAATAAAATTCCGCTGTGGCTGTTTGGCATGCTGTATTGACGGAAAAGTAGCTATGCTTTACGCGGCATGATTTTGTGGATTGCTTTCAGCACGCCTTGCGTCATTGCGAGACCCGAACCCATATACGGGTAACAAAGGGGAAAGACGAAGTTTGTAATGTGCTAATAATATGTTTAATGAGATTTTGTGAATTGGCTCCGCCGAGCTCCGGTTGCCCGTAGGGCAATAATATCAATAGAAAAAACAGAAACGGTTTATTTTCATTAGCCCGTAGGGCTTTAAT
>JAITQP010000319.1 GCA_031288885.1 Prevotellaceae bacterium
TACTTCGATGACCATAGCGTTATCTTTTTTAGCGGTGAAAACTCCTCCACAAAAATACTGTTTTTTCTCGAAATATCCCCTAAATAAAAAGCGTGTAAACAAAATACGTCAAAGAACAAAAGTTGTCAAAGCAACCCTAACAGGGTTTTGAAGCCCTGTTAGGGTGAGGTTGGGGGCTAATACCCTGTGTTTTGGTAGGCTTCCTTTTCCTTGTCGGTGTTGTCCATGTTGTCGAACTGGCTACCGGGGACAGGACGCAGGTAGTGCTTCTTCTCAATGGAGCGCGTATGCTTGACCGCCTCGGCGCTTCTATTTTCGCAGATGGTGTACTCTTTGGCGTAGTCCTCGAGCTTTCCGGTGCGCGTAAGGTCGTACCAGCGCAGGTTTTCGGCGTACAGCTCGCGCGAGCGCTCCATCAGGATATAGTCGATGGTTATCTCCGCCGGCGTAGCGCTCAGCATCTCTTGGCTTTTGTCGTCCGTTTTGGCGGCGTTGCCGGAGTTGCTCCACTTCCACTTTCCGGCGCGCGCCCGCAGCACGTTCACCAGCTCCCTTGCCGAGTAGCCCGCCTGCGTGGCGGCGCCTTTTACGGCGGCCTCGGCGGCTATCAGGTAGGTTTCCGAAAGCTTGGCAATGGGGAACGGGCGGGTAGAGGCGTCGTTCATGGGCGGATTGGAGTTCGGCGTTTTGTTATCCCTGTTGGGGCCAAACTTCCACACGGAGGGGAAGTTGTGGCGCGTAATCAGCGAGGGCGTCCAAGCGGCGTAGGGTTTGTCCGAATAGTAGTGGTAGCTTCCATTGGAAATTGCCGTTAACGAAGATTTTGTATCGTCGGTTGGCGGAAAGTAAAATACCGTGTCGCCATCCTTAACATCAATCTTATTCATCCCCTTCAAGGCTTTGCCGTCATAACCTGCGCGGCTCTGGTAGTTGGCGCGGAACACGGTGGCAAACGTTCCGTCGAAGCGGGAGTCGTTTTCCCTGTCGGCCGCCGGAAATGTTTTGGTAAACACCTCGTGCGTGGGCGCAATCAGCCTCCACGGGCGCCCCAAGCTTTGCACAGCTTGGCGGTAAATAAACCTGTTATTTTGCGTCACCGTACTTCCATCTTTCACGCTATCAGCGTCTCCTTTCGCATTGCTCATGGGGACAACTATACTTAGCTCAAAGTCCATCAGCATAACAAAGTTTGAGCGGTTGGCTTTCAGGTCTGAGTGAGGGCCACTTCCTCCGCTGCCCGAGCTGCTTTCGTCGTAGAGGTAGCTGCTTGCCGTGTGGTCTGCGGAGAGCAAAATTTCCTTGTTGTAGTCGTTGGTTGCTACGTTTACGTCGTAGAACGTCGGCTGCAAGGCAAACGGGGTGGGGTTTTTAATGGCCTCCAGCGCTACGTCGTAGGCCAGCTGGTAGTACTGCGCGGGGGTTTTGCCCGCGGGGTCGGTTTTGCCGTTGCGCTCCAGCCACCACGCGTAGGTGAGGTAAGCCTTTGCCAAGAAGTGCCGCGCGGCAATCTTGTTGGTAGCGGTAACCTCGCGCGGCGTTTCCGGAAGTCCCTCTACGGCAGCTTGCAGGTCGGGGAAGATGGCCTTTGTGTACACGTCCTCCGTCTTATTTCGGGTGGAGAAGCGCGATGGGGTGGTGTTGAACTTCAGCTCGCCGGAGCCCAAGTCGAGCGGCACGTCCCCAAAGGTTTGCACCAGCAAAAAGTAGTTGAATGCACGGAAGAATTTTGCCTCGGCCACCAGCGCGGCGTCCACGCCGGCCTCGGAGGCTTCCTCAATAATCCCGCTACAGGTGTTGATGGCCGGGAAAGTGTTGTTCCATACGGTGGTCAGGCCGCTGTTGCCGGAGGTAATGTTGTAGGCGTCCAGCTGCTCTCCGTAGCCGTCCTTGTTATCGCCGTAGGTGGCCTCGTCGGTTCCGCAAACGGTCATGTACATCATCCCTGCAGGCCCGTACATCCAGCGCAGCTGGGAATATACGGCCGTAAGACCGGATTTGATACCCTGCTCCGTTGAGAAGAACTCCGGGGTCATTTGTGCGCGAGGCTGCTCCTCCAAGATTTTTGTGCACGCGGCGCTCAGTAGCGCGGTCAGCGCAAATAAGGTAAAAAATATCTTTTTCATGATTACTATGTTTTTTTAATGATTAAAATGTTACGCTTAATCCCACAAGGTAGTTGCGCGTAGCCGGAGTGTTGTAGCCCACCACGTTGATGCGCTCCGGCACCGTTGAGTTTTGCGCTTGCGCCTGCGTAAAGCTGTCCCTGCCGCGCGAGTTTGGTTGGGGGTCAAGCCCGGTTTCCGAGTAGTAGTCCGAGGCAAAGATGAACGGATTTTGCACCATCACGTACAGCCGTAGCCGCTCTATGTTCAGCGGTTTTGTCCACTCGCTTTTGAAGCTATACCCCAGCGTGACGTTTGAAATTTTCACGTAGGAGGCGTCAAAGTAGGCGAGCGAGTTGGTGTGTATGGGGTGGTTGTTTTGCTCCGGCCCGTAGGGCTTCGGGTAGGCGTTGGTGGGGTTGGTAGGCGTCCAGTAGTCTATCTTTATCTGCCCGCGCCGCCCGTTGTTTTGGTTCAGGTAGCTTGTGAGCGAGTGCAGGGAGCTTACCAGCAGCCCGCCGCTCTTGTAGAAGCCAATGAGCGAGAGGTCGAAGCCCTTGTAGCCTACGCGCGTGTTGAAGCCGCCCTGAAAATCGGGCTCTATGGAGCCTAAGATTTGGCGGTCGTCGTCCTCAAGCGTGGTACCTTGGCTGATTGTCCGGACGGGGTTGCCGCTGGCGTCGTACTCGCCGGTGTACTCCACCTTAATCATGCCCACCTGTCCGGTGTTCCCCTCGTACTTTTTCACTTCGTCCTCCTCACCCAGCTGCCAGATGCCGATTTTCTTAAAGTCGTAAATAACGTCGATGGGCTGCCCTACAAACCACCCGTTACCCTTGTCGTACTGCTGCCCGCTGGCGAGGGAGACGATTTCGTTCTGGTTGGCGTAAACGTTGAAGCCTACGTCCCAATCCCATCCGTTGAAATTTTTTAGCACGGCGTAGCTGAGCGAGAGCTCAAAGCCTTTGTTTTTGGTTTCGCCCATGTTCACCATAAAGGAGCCCGTAACGCCCGATGACGGCGGGAGGTTTTGGGAAACCAGCACGTCCTTTGTCTGCTGCGAGTAGTACTCCAGCGTACCGGTGAGGCGGTTGTCGAGCAAGCCGAAGTCCAGCCCGAAGTTCCACGTAGTGGAGTACTCCCAGCCCAAGCTGTAGTTGGGCAAGGTAGAAACGTAGTAGCCGCCCACATTCTTTTCGCCAAAGTTGTAGCGGTCGAGGGATAGCCCACCCAGCGTTTGGTAGGGATTTATGGCTTGGTTGGAGGTTTGCCCGTAGCCCACGCGCAGCTTCAGGTTGTTCAGCACGCTCACGCCCTGCATAAACTCCTCGTTGGTAACGTTCCAGCCCACAGAAACGGCGGGGTAGGCATGCCACTTGTAGCCATCCGCCAAAACGGAAGAGCCGTCGTTGCGGTAGGTGAGGGTGAGCATGTACTTTTCGTCGTACCCATAGGTGGCGCGAAACATGGTTGAGAGCAAGCCGCGCTTGTAGTACTTCTGGTTGTCCGGATTGATGGTAATTTCACCGTTATCGTTCAGCAAGCCGAAGTTGTAGTATTGAAGGTAATCGGCAGCAATTCCCTTGGCGGATATGCTGGAGATGTTGCTTTCCGTTTGCTCCGCCGAGTACATGGCAACCAAGCCCACCTTGTGCTTTTCGGCAAATATTTTGTCGTAGTACAAAAGGTTCTCCACCGCCCAGCTGGTGGTGAGCTCATTTGAGATTGCGGCGTTAGAGTTCTCCTCATCTCCATTGTAGAGCGTGTTTGGAGCATGGAAGTTACCGTAGTTGCTTTGGCGGTAGTTGAGCCCCGCGTTCAGGCGGTAGCGCAGCCCGTCAAAGAGCTGCACCTCGCCGTAGAGCGAGTTGTAGGACGCATACGTCTTGCGCTCCTCCTTTTGCAGGTCGCCAAGCGAGCTAACCGTTAAGGGGTTGTAGTAGGTATCCATGTTGTTAACGTACATTCTTCCGGTCTTGATGGAGCCGTCTTTGTTGTAGGGGTTTGTAAGCGGCGTAATGGCGAGCATTGACCCCAGCGGGCTGTCCCGTTCGCCCTCCGTAACCCCGTAGGAGTTAATAGAGCTCACGCCAACCTTTACGCGCTTGCCTATCTTCTGGTCAAAGCTTCCGCGCAGCGAAAAGCGCTCATAGCCCTGCCCGGGCAGCACAGCGGTTTCATCGTAGTATCCGCCGCTAAAGCTGTACCCGCCGCCGTTGGTCACTCCGGCAACGCTCACGTCGTGGCTGGTCACCATGCCGCTTTCAAACAGCAAATCCTGCCAATCGGTGCTCAGCGATTCGTCCTCATCAGCGCCTAAGGTAAAGCTTGCGCCGTTCTTTTGGGCTTCTTTGCGCCAAGCCAGAAACTCCGGGCCGTCCATCATCGGGTATTCGTTCAGCAGGTTCTTCACGCCGTAGTAGCCGTTGTAGGTCACCACAGGCTTTGACAACGCCACCGCTTCACCCCTAAAGGTGGTGATTATAATCACGCCGTTTGCGCCGCGCGAGCCGTAGATAGCCGTAGCCGAAGCATCCTTCAGGATGTCGAGGCTCTTGATGTCGCTGGGGTTGATGTCGCTAATGGAGCCGGCAAAGGGAATGCCGTCGAGCACCACCAGCGGGTCGTTGCTCGCCGTGAGCGAGCGCGTACCGCGAATGCGAATATCCATCGCCGCTCCCGGACGGGAAGAATTTTGGGTCATCTCCACGCCTGCCACGCGCCCCTGCAGCGATTGGGAAATATTGCCTGAGTGCACTTCGCGCAGCACGCTCCCCTGCATAGAGGCAATGGAGCCGGTCACGTCGGAGCGCCGCTGCGTGCCGTAGCCAATCACCACAACCTCATCAATCGCTTGGTCGCTCTGGCCGAGCGCCACGTCAATGCGCCCGCGCCCGCCAACGGCCTCCTCCCGGCTGGTGAGCCCAAG
>JAITQP010000067.1 GCA_031288885.1 Prevotellaceae bacterium
AGCGTGGAGGAGCGCGGTAATACCGCCACCTTTTTCCGTTTTTTACGGAAGTGTATCAGCGCCAACAAGGGGAGAAAAGTGTATCTGGTAGTTGACAACGTCCGGTTTCACCATGCCCGACGCCTCCAGCCCATACTGGAGCGATACCGGCAGCGCCTTGAGCTGGTGTTTTTGCCGCCCTACTCACCTG
This sequence comes from Prevotellaceae bacterium, assembly GCA_031288885.1. GTDB lineage: Bacteria > Bacteroidota > Bacteroidia > Bacteroidales > UBA932 > JAITMY01. The sequence goes on from JAITQP010000067.1 coordinate 191, forward strand.
ACCTCAACCCGATAGAAAGGGTGTGGTGGCTGATGAGAAAACAGGTAACGCACAACCGGTGGGTGAAAAGCATGCAGGAAAGAGTAGAGGATTTTCTGGAGTGGTGCGCAGCTACAGACAAAGCGAGCATCCAAACCGTTTGCAATTTAATTGAAAAAATTTATTAGACTTAATATAATTCTTAATTCGTAATTCCTAATTCTAAACTCTCTCCGCCGTGTTAACCATCAAAAGCTGGGCAGAGGAAGACCGCCCGCGGGAGAAGCTGCTGCGCAAGGGCATTGCAGCCCTGAGCGACGCCGAGCTGCTCGCCATCCTCATTGCCACCGGCACGCAAAACGAAACCGCCGTGGGGCTCGCCAAGCAGGTGCTTGCCCTCACCGGCAACAACCTCAACGAGCTGGGTAGGCTGAGCGTAAAAGACTTCCAGCGGCTCAAGGGCATTGGCGAGGCCAAAGCCATCACCATAGTGGCGGCGCTGGAGCTGGGGCGGCGGCGCAAGCAGAGCGACGCGCCGGAGCGCAGCACGTTCCAAAGCAGCAAGGACATAGCGGCCTACTTTACCCCCAAGCTCGCCGACCTGCCCCACGAGGAGTTTTGGGCGCTCATGCTCAGCGCGCGCCTCAAAATCATTGACGTGCAAAAGGTGGCGCAGGGCGGGGTGGACAACACGCCGGTGGACATGCGCCTGATTATGAAGCCCTGCATCGAAAATCTGGCGTCGGTGGTGGCGGTGGCGCACAACCACCCGTCGGGCAACGCAAAGCCAAGCGTGTACGACAAATCGCTTACGCTGAAGATAAAGGAAGCCTGCGCCCTGCTCGGAATACGGCTGGCAGACCACATCATCATTGCCGGAAACACCTACTTCAGCTTTGCTGATGAAGGGCTGCTGTAGCTAAAAATACAACGTGTTGAATTTCATCTACTTACAAATCATTGACAAAAACAAATCACAAAAATATTGCGATTTTACGCTAAATTGTTGCGCGGTGGACAAATTATGAGTATCTTTGCCTCCGCAAACGAGGGAATACAGAGGGGACAGAAGTCCCCTCGTTTTATTTATAAAGTATGATAAGCGCAAGCAGCATTGCACAAGTTGTAGAAGAATTCATTGCCGGCGGCGACATCTTTTTGGTGGATATAGCGGTAAGCCCCTTTAACGACGTAGAGGTTGTGGCGGACAAGCCCGCAGGGCTCACCGTAGAGGATTGCGCCGCCATTAGCCGCGCCGTGGAGGCGGCGTTTGACCGCGACAAGGAAGACTACGCGCTCACGGTGGGCTCTCCCGGGCTTGGCGAGCCGCTAAAGGTGCTGCCGCAGTACCAAAAAGCGCTCGGCAAAGAGGTGGAAATCTTGCTGAAAAGCGGCGCAAAGCTTACCGCTACGCTGACCGGAGCCACAGGCGACAAGCTTGCCGTGGAGTACACCAAAATGGAGGCTGTGGAGGGTAAAAAGCGCAAGCAGCCTGTTGTCTGCACGCAGGAGCTCGGGTACAACGACGTGAAGTGGGTAAAGCAAAAGCTGAAAATTAAGTAAATCTAAACATAAAACGCCTCTAAAATTATAAACCAAATCATTTTTTCAAGCTAAAAAATGGAAAATATCAATTTAACGGAAACTTTTACCGAGTTCAAGGAGCTAAAAAATATTGACCGCCCCACAATGATAAGCGTGCTGGAGGATGTCTTTCGCGGGACGCTGCTCAAGCTTTACGGCAGCGACGACAACTTCGACATCATTATCAACATAGATAAGGGCGACTTTGAGATTTGGCGCAACCGCACCATCGTTGCCGACGACGCGCTGCGCGACAGCACGCACGAAATAACGCTTTCGGAGGCCCAAAAGATAGACGCTACCTACGAAACAGGCGACGAGGTGACGGACGAGGTGAAGTTCCAGAAGTTTGGCCGCCGCGCCGTGCTCGCGCTGCGCCAAAACCTTGCGGGGCGCATTGCTGACATGGAAAAGCTCCAGCTCTACAGCAAGTACACCGAGCGCATCGGCGAGCTGGTGGTGGGCGAGGTTTACCAAATCTGGAAAAAAGAGGCGCTCGTGCTGGACGATGCGGGCAACGAGCTGGTGCTCCCCAAAAGCGAACAAATCCCCTCCGACTTCCTGCGCAAGGGCGACACGGTGCGCGCCATCGTGCACAAGGTGGAGCTGCGCAACAATACTACCCCCGTTATCACGCTATCGCGCACCGCCCCCGAGTTTCTGGAGCGGCTGTTTGAGATAGAAGTCCCCGAAATCTTTGACGGCATTATCACCATCAAAAAAATTGTCCGCGTGCCGGGCGAGCGCGCCAAGGTTGCGGTGGAGTCGTACGATGAGCGCATTGACCCCGTGGGCGCCTGCGTGGGGATGAAGGGCGCGCGAATACACGGCATCGTGCGCGAGCTGAAAAACGAAAATATTGACGTGATAAACTACACCAGCAACATACAGCTGCTGGTGCAGCGCGCGCTAAGCCCCGCAAAAATAACAAACACAAAAATCGACGAGGCCAACAAGCGCATTGAGGTGTACCTGCAGCCCAACGAAATATCCATGGCGATTGGCAAAGGCGGGCTCAACATTAAGCTGGCCAGCCAGCTGGTAGGCTACGAAATAGACGTGTTCCGCGAGGATGTTGACCAAGAGGAGGATGTGAGCCTCGACGAATTTTCCGATGAGATTGACGCATGGATTATTGATGCGCTCAAGGCCATTGGCTGCGATACGGCCAAGAGCGTGCTGCGCATTCCAAAGGATGACCTTATCAAGCGTACCGACCTTGAGGTGGAAACGGTGGAGGAGGTGGTGCGCATACTATCGGCGGAATTTGAGGAGTAAAAGCCAACAGCGATTTTTGTTTTCATAAAAAAAAAGCACCCGATGCGGGTGCAGTTTTAGCATTTAAAATTTTTCTATGTCGCAAGCAGAAAATACGGTAAGATTAAACAAGGTCACCAGAGAGTTCAACTTGGGTCTTCACACCATTGTTGAGTTTTTGGCAAAAAAGGGCATTGCGGTGGACGCCTCCCCTAACGCCAAAATCTCAGAAGACACCTACGCGCTTCTTGCCAAAGAATTCGGAAACGAACAAAGCGTAAAAGATAAGGAGGCTGCAAAAAAGGTGGCGGTGGTGGTGCAGAGAAGGCTCAAGGACGAGGACGAACCCAGCGAGCCGAAGCCTCTTATCATCAAAGACACCTCTGTATTTACGCTGGAGAAGCCCGTTTTGGCGGGGCCCAAGGTTGTGGTGAGCGAAAAGGTTGACGTGGACACTATTGCCAAAAGTAAAAAAGCGGCTAAGCCAACGGCAGAAAAGGCACAGGAAAAGAAAAAAGACGCAGAAAAACCCAAAAAACCGGAAGCGCCGCAGCCGGAGCCATTAGCGCAGCCGGAAGCGCCAGCGCAGCCCGAGCCCGAGCTCCCCAAAGCGCCGCAGCTGCAGGAGGACGCTCCGCAGGAGGCGAAGCCACAAAAAGCGAAGCCACAAAAAGACGCCCCGCCGGAGCCGGAGGAAGTAAAAACGCCGCAACCGGAGCAGCCACCGGTGGAGCAGCCGGAGACGCAGGCGCCGCAAGCTGCGCCGGAGCAAGTTGTCGTCGAAAAGCGGGAGGAGCCGGCAGAGGTCTCTACCGACATCCCCACCGAAATTCCCGAAAAGGGAACAGTAAAGGTGATAGGCAAGATAGACTTGGACGCTTTTGCAACGCCATCTAAAAAGGGTAAGAAGAAAAAAGCACAGCAGGAGGCAGAAAGAAAGCAAAAGAGCGAGAAAAAAGAGCGCGCCGAAAAGGACGCCGGAAAGAGCACCGGAAAGAAGGACGCTATCGATAAGGGAAAGCTGCCCGTTGCTCCACCGCCCGCCGCTCCTGCGGCTGAGCCGGACGCTCCCGCGCCCGCAAAGAAGCCGGAAATAGAGTTCATCCCCACAACGGTGGACAAGCTGGAGGGTCCAAAATTCACGGGCGAAAAAATAGACCTTAGCCAGTTCCGCAAGGAGGACGTTGACGCTAAGCATGGGCGGCGCGGCAAGCGCAAGCGCATACAGGGAACAGCCGTGAACGTATCAAAGGAGGGGAAGAAAGTTGCCAAGCAGCAGCAACAGCAGCACGAGCAAAACAAAAAGGAAAGCAAAAAGCGCGACAAGCGTTCGCCCTCCCGTCAGGCGGTGAACGCCGAGGAGGTGGACAAGCAGATAAAGGACACGCTCGCCAAAATGCTCGAAAAAGGCGCCAAGCACAAAACGTCCGCCAAGCACCGCCGCGACAAGCGCGAAGCCATCAGCCAGCGAATGCAGGAGGAAATAGAGCAGCGCGAGCACGAAAAGCAGCTCCTCCGCCTCTCGGAGTTTGTTACCGCCAACGACCTCTCGCGCATGATGGACATTTCGGTCAACGAGGTAATAGGCGCGTGCATGAACCTTGGGCTTATGGTCTCCATCAACCAGCGGCTGGATGCAGAGGCAATCGTGCTGATTGCAGAAAATTTTGGACATCAAGTGGAGTTTGTCACCGCCGACACGCAGGGCGTGATAGACCAAGAGGAGGACAAGCCGGAAGACCTGATACCGCGCCCGCCCATCGTTACGGTGATGGGGCACGTTGACCACGGCAAAACATCGCTACTCGACAACATCCGCAACACAAACGTGATAGCGGGCGAGGCCGGCGGCATTACCCAGCACATAGGCGCCTACCACGTGGAGCTGCAGGATGGCCGCGTGATAACGTTCCTCGACACGCCCGGGCACGAAGCGTTTACCGCCATGCGCGCGCGCGGCGCCCAAATCACCGACATTGCCATCATCATCGTGGCGGCAGACGACAGCGTGATGCCGCAAACGGTGGAGGCCATCAACCACGCGGTGGCGGCAGGCGTGCCCATGGTTTTTGCCATCAACAAAATTGACAAGGACGGCGCTAACCCCGACAAAATCCGCGAGCAGCTCTCGGCCATGAACTATCTGGTAGATGACTGGGGCGGAAAATATCAGGTGCAGGAAATATCGGCAAAGAAAGGCATAAACGTCGATAAGCTGCTGGAAAAGGTGCTGCTCGAAGCCGACATGCTGGAGCTCAAAGCCAACCCCAACAAGCGCGCGCAGGGCACCATTATAGAGTCGCTGCTCGACAAGGGGCGCGGGTACGTGTCGCGCATGCTGGTGCACAGCGGCACGCTGCGCATAGGCGACGTTATCCTGTCCGGACAGAACACGGGGCGCGTAAAGGCAATGTACAACGAGCGCGGCAACAAAATTACCGAAGCCTACCCCTCCACGCCGGTCGAAATACTTGGGCTAAACGGCGCGCCAACAGCCGGCGAACGCTTTAACGTGATGGCAGACGAGCGCGAAGCCCGCGAAATTGCCAACAAGCGCGAGCAGCTCAAGCGCGAGCAGGGGCTGCGCACGCAAAAGCACATCACGCTCGACGAAATTGGTCGCCGCTTAGCTATCGGCAACTTCAGGGAGCTCAACATCATCGTAAAGGCCGACGTGGACGGCTCTGTGGAGGCGCTCACGGGCGCGCTGCTCAAGCTCTCAACGGAGCAGGTGCAGGTCAACGTAATTCACAAGGCGGTAGGCGCCATCTCGGAAAGCGACGTGCACTTGGCGGTAGCGTCGGAGGCGATTATTATCGGCTTCCACGTGCGCCCGTCGGCCTCCACCCGCAAGCTCGCCGAGCAGGAGGAAATCGAGGTGCGCACCTACTCCATCATCTACGACGCCATCAACGAAATAAAAGACGCCATTGAGGGCATGCGCGCGCCGGAGTACAAGGAGGAGGTGGTTTGCTCGGTGGAGGTGCTGCAGGTATTCCACGTTACCAAGGTAGGCACGGTGGCCGGATGTATCGTACGCGAGGGCAAGATTACCCGCAACACAAAGGTGCGCATCATCCGCGACGGCATTGTGCTGCACGAAAACGGCGAGCTGGCTTCGCTCAAGCGATTTAAGGACGACGTGAGGGAGGTAGCCACCGGCTTCGAATGCGGACTAAACATCAACAACTTCAACGACATTAAGGAAAAGGACATTATCGAAGGCTACGAAAATGTGGTGGTGAAGAAAAGCTGATGAATAGTTGTTAATGGTTAATGGTTAATGATTAATGATTAATGATTAATGATTAATGGCGCAAAGCGTGCATTGTAGGGGCGGGTTTTCAAACCCGCCCATTGTGCGTACCACCTGCGCCCGCCCCCTGCCCGTCATTCCGACCGGAGCGCGCGAGGTACGAGCGCGCGGAGCGGAGGAACCTCCCCGCAAACAGCCGTCGTCGCACGCTTCGCGCGCCGCAGATTTGCCATTCCGTAGGAATGGAACGCTCGGTAGAAATGCGTGGATATTCACGTGCCTTTTGCATCCCGTAGGGATGCATCCCTACGGGATGCAGGAGAGGCGGGGTGGGCGGCGTTTCTACCGAGCGATGCATCCCGATGGGATGCCCCCGCGCCCGTCCCGACCAACCTCATTTTCAACCTAATTCTTAAACAAAACTACCTCAGTAGCCCGAGGTTGCCCCCACCACCCTCTCCCCAACCTCATTTAAACCTCA
>JAITQP010000098.1 GCA_031288885.1 Prevotellaceae bacterium
GCTCATGGAGCGCTTTCCGCAGGCGCAAACGCTGGCGCTCGAAAACTCCGGACACGCCGGATTTATTGAGGAGGAAGCGGCAACGCTGGGCGCCGTTACAGCGTTCGTAACCGGAGAAACTTTGTGAAGTTTTCTGCAAAGGCACAAAGAGCACAACACACAAGGTTTTGTGCTCTTTGCGCCTTTCTTTTACCTCGACGCCAGCCACCGCATAATATCGTTACCGTTGGCAACCACAAACAGGATGATGATGAAGAAGAAACCTACCATTTGCGTCGTCTCCAAAAACTTGTCGCTGGGCTTACGCCCGCTCACCATTTCGTACAGGATGAACATCATGTGCCCGCCGTCGAACGCCGGAATGGGCAGAATGTTGAGGAACGCAAGTATGATGGACACAAACGCGGTCATGCCCCAGAAGCGCGCCCAGTTCCACGTCTTGTCAAACAGGCTGCCAATGGAGCCGAAGCCGCCGAGGCTTTTTGCCCCCTCCTTGGTGCTGAATACGATTTTGAACTGCCTCACGTAGCTCACCAGCGTTTCCGTGCCGAGCACAATGCCGGCGGGTATCGCCTCAAAAAATCCGTACTCCAGCCGCTTGGTTTTGAAAAACGAAAACGACGAGCGAAGCCCCACGCCCAGCTTGCCGTTGTCGGTGGGCGTAACCTCCCGCGAGAGCAGCTCTCCGTTGCGGTAGAAGCTGAGCTCGATGGGCTTGCCCGCGTAGCGCAGCAGGCTGTCGCTCAGCTGGGCTAAGAACGGCACAGACGCTCCGTTGAGGCCTACAATGCTGTCGCCCTCCTGCAGCGCTGCGGCAGCGGCGGGCGAGCCGCCGGTGACCTTGTCCACTACAAACGGTATGCGCTCCTGCGCAAAGAACTTTATGTTGGCTGCCACCAGCAGCTGCGCAAAGTTGGCGGGGAGCGTCAGCTGCACCGTGTCGCCTGCGCGGAGCAGGGTTACGGGCTTGCCGCTTGCGTACAGGATTTGCTCCATGGCGTCGCCCAGCGTTTCGGGGGTTTTGCCGTCCACCGCAAGGATAACGTCGCCGCCGGCAAAGCCGCTGTTCAGCGCCGGCTGGCAGTAGTCGTAGCCGTAGGTGGCGTTGGCTATGGGGATGTACTCCCTGCCCCACGCGTACAGCATCATGGAGTAGATGATGAGCGCCGTAGCGAAGTTCACCAGCACGCCTCCGGTAATCATGATGAGGCGCTGCCACGCCGGCTTTGCGCGGTACTCCCACGCCTGCATGGGCTGCTTTACCGCGTCGGTATCCATGTGCTCGTCTATCATCCCTGCAATCTTGCAGGAGCCGCCTATCGGCAGCCACCCAATCCCCCACTCCGTGTTGTCGGGGTACCCCTCCCAGCTCTTGGGAGGTGCGGGCGAGAACCAGCTAAACCGCCACTTTTTGTTTACGCGCTTGGCGCGAAGAATGGAAAACCACGGGTTAAAAAAGAGGTAGAACTTATCGACCCGCGTTTTGAACGCACGGGCAGCCCAAAAGTGCCCCAGCTCATGCACCGCTATCAGCAGCCCCAAGCTAAGTATCAGCTGCGCAGCTTGAATTAGTATTCCCATAAAATCAATTTCTAAGCTTAATTCACCCACGAGTTTTCCTTTGAGTAGCGCAGCATTTGCTCGGCGTAGCCCTCGGTGTAGGTTATTTTAATATCCGTAATTTCGCCGGCGCTGTTCGTAACCGGCTCGTAAACGGGATTTACGAAGCCCTTGTAGGGCGCAATGTTCAGCTTTTGGTAGCGGGCTAACACCTCGCTGTGCAAATCCGCGTCCACCTTAACGCCGTAGGCCTCTACGATAGCTTTCGCCGCGGGGTAGTCGCCCTCCGAGCGGATGCGCTGTATTTCGGCCAGCAGCTGCCCAAACAGCGTCCGCAGCTTGCCGTAGTCGTTGATAACGACGTAGGTTTTGCCGTCCCGCTTTTTGAGCTCCACCACAGCGTCGGCGGCGCCTTTCTCCAGCGTCCACTTGGCTATCAGCTGGCGGTTGCGCATGTGCGGCTCCTCAATGTTGTTGTCGGGCGCTATCCTCACCAGCTGCGTCAGCAGGCCGTTGGTCATAAACTTGGCGTACTCCGCCTTGTAGGCGGTGTCGTTGGGCAGCAGCCCCAGCGCCACCATTTGGGGGTCGGCAATGTAGTACAGCGCAAACAGGTCGGCGCGCGCCTCCTCTATGGTTCCGCCGTAGGCCTTTAGCGCGCCCTGCCCCACGTTTGGCATCAGCTTGCCGGAGGCGTGCCCGAGGCACTCGTGCAAGTCCGTGTGAATGTTGCCCGTGATGAAGCCGTAGCGCTTCATCAAGTCCACCTCATTTTGGCTCCAGTAAAACTCCTGCGCAAAGCCGTTTCCCTGCGCCGCCTTGTCGTAGGCGTCGGTAATGTTTTCGATGGTGACCGATTTTGAGCCGTGCTGCGCGCGTATCCAGTTGGCGTTTGGCAGGTTAATCCCGATGGGCGTTGCCGGATAGCAGTCGCCGCCAAGGATTGCCGCCGTGATGACCTTGGCGGAAACGCCCGTTACGGTTTCCTTTTTGAAGCGCTTGTCCACGGGCGAGTTGTCCTCAAACCACTGCGCGTTGCCGCTGATGGTTTCCGTGCGCTTGGTAGCCTCAAGGTTTTTGAAGTTTACCATAGCCTCCCACGTGCCCTTAAAGCCCAGCGGGTCGCCGTAGGTTTCGATAAATCCGTTGATGAAGTCCACCCGCGACGTGTCGGCTGCCCAGAGGATGCTGTACTCGTCAAAGTCCCGCAGGTTGCCGTTTTGGTAAAAGCGGATGAGCGTTTCGATAACCTGCCTCTGCCCGTCGTTCTCCGCCACCGAGGCGGCTTTCTCCAGCCAGTAAACAATTTTCTCAATCGCCTGCGCGTAAAGCCCGCCAGCTTTCCACACCTCCTCAACAATTTTCCCGTCCTTTTTCGCCAGCCGTGAGTTCAGCCCGTACGAAACGGGGGTGGGGTCGTTGGGCTTTTTTAGCTTTTCGTAAAACGCCTCGGCCTCCTTTTGCGTCACGCCGCTGTAGAAGTTGTTGGCGGAGGTACCGATTAAGTCATGCCCGTCGGCTTGGTTAACCCGCTTGGCGTCAACGGCGGGGTCGAATATGACCGGCACGATGGTAGCCAGCAGCTCGTCCGCCGTCTGCCCGCCCTGCAGGGGGAGGAGCGACGGGTCGAGGGACTTGACCACCTCTGTGAAGTATTCCTGCGAAAAATCCGGCGCAAACTTGTCCGTTGCGTAGTGGTGGTGAATGCCGCTCGAAAACCACACGCGCTTGAGGTAAACCACCAAGCTTTTGTACTCGGCGGCGGCGGTGTCGCCCGCGTAGCTTTCGTAAATAGCCTCCAGCGTGCGGCGAATGGCGAGGTTGTGCCTGCCGTGCTGGTCAAAGAGGATGTCCCGCCCCTCGATGGCCGCCTGCGACAGGTAGTACACCAGCTTTTTTTGTTGCAGCGAGAGCTCCTCAAATTCGGGCACGCGGTAGCGCAGGATTTCGAGGTCGGCAAACTTCTCCACCGAGTAGCGAAAATCTTTTTCCTCGCCGGAGCCGCCGCCTTGGCACGCCCCCATCAGGATTGTTCCCATAAGAATAAATGCAGTTGGTTTCATGGTAAATGTAGCGTTGGTTTATGTAACGTCTAACTATTGACGCGCAAAGATACACATTTATTGATTTAAAACGCTACCGCCCGACAAAAAAAACCGCCCCCTTGCGGGAGCGGTTCCACGTGCAGGTATTTGGGAGGATAGCCGTCAATTTTCTGAAAGATAATGCTAACTTTGTAGCCATTTCCGTAAATAAAACTAACATGCTTGACAGCTCTCAAATTCAGGAAGCCTTGCAGAGGTACAATTCATACCACCGAGATGAATGGGAAAAAGCCTATTTCGACGAAATAAGCGGCGGTTTTAACGTCTATCATAAAGAACATCAATTTGCGAAAATAGGTGGCGGCGGCGAAGCCGAAAAGGTTGTCGGAAAAATGCTTGCAACCAATGGTAAGCAGGTGGAATTTTTGCCGGAAAACGGGAGGGGAATGAAAAAACCGGATTTAGCATTTAATGAACAAACATGGGATGTTAAATTTATTGACAAAGCCAATGTAGGCACAATAAGAGATGCCATAAAAGATGTACAAAAGGCACATAATGCCATTTTTTACTGGAGTATTGGTAAAGATAGATTAGGCGATTTACAAAATGCTATTACGCGAGAACTTGGAAACTTTATGAAGAACAAACGTATTGAAAAATTTCCGGATATTTATTACATGGACAATCGTAATGGAGCCCTGAAGCTACTTTGGAAAAAACAAAAGGAGGCTGAATAAATTAGCCTCCCTAATGTTGCGTATTTGTTGTAACCAACCCCCCCGCCGGACTGGTGGGCAAAGCGGGGGCATTACCCCCCTCACTCTTTCCCCTAATGGTACTGCAAATGTAAACATTATTTTCGTGAAAACAAAAAAGTGGGCTAAATCAATAGAAAAAACTGAAACGGTTTATTTTCATTAGCCCGTAGGGCTTTAATATTATTTTTGTGCTTATTAATCCCCTACGGGGAATTGGGAGAGGAGAATTTCTCATTTTTCTATTGCTATTGTTCCCCTACGGGGAATAGGTGAAGGTAGGGGATAAGGTTCATCGTTTGTAATGTGCTAATAATGTGCCCAATGCAATTTCGTTATTGCAAGTATTCTGGATTGCTTCGCTCCGTTCGCAATGGCGCAAGGCGTGTGGACAAACCATTAACCATTAATCATTAACCATTAATCATTAATCATTAATCATTAATCATTAACCACTAAATCACTAACCACTAAATCACTGCCATGCAAAATATCATTCAGCTTTTACCCGATAGC
>JAITQP010000181.1 GCA_031288885.1 Prevotellaceae bacterium
ATCGTAAAACACAAGTAAACGCAAGAAAGCAAATGACGACAAGAGTACAACAGCTGCGGGAGCAAAGCCTGAACGCGGTAAACCGCATTTCTGCGGAGCGGGCGCTGCTCATCACCGAATTTTACAAGAGCCACATGGCCTTTGGGGACTCCGTGCCCGTGCAGCGCGCCAAATCGTTCGACTACATTTTGTCCAACAAGGCGATTTGCATCAACAACGGCGAGCTCATCGTGGGCGAGCGGGGGCCTGCGCCAAAGGCAACGCCAACCTACCCCGAAATCACTGTGCACTCGCTGCACGACTTGGACGTGCTCAGCTCGCGCGAAAAGGTGTGGTTCAGGGTGGATGAGGAAACCCGCAGCGCGTATGAGAGCGTCATTATCCCGTTCTGGGAGGGGCGCTCCAACCGCGACCGCATCATGGAGGTCATGACGCCCCAATGGCATGACGCCTACAGCGCCGGCATTTTTACCGAGTTCATGGAGCAGCGCGCGCCCGGGCATACCGTTGCGGGCTACAAGATTTTCCGTAAGGGGATGCTGGATATTATCGCCGACGCGGAGCAAAGCCTGCAAGCGCTCGACTTCCTGAACGACCCGCTGGCGCTCGATAGGCGGGAGGAGCTGAAGGCGATGAAAGTTGCCGCGCAAGCTCTTATCCGCTTTGCGGAGCGCCACGCCGAAAAGCTCGAGACCTTAGCCGACGCAGCGGAAAACGCACAGCGCCGCGGCGAGCTGCTCAAAATGGCAAGCATCTGCCGCCGCGTGCCGGCTCACGCGCCAAGCACGTTCCACGAGGTGTTGCAGCACTACTGGTTTGTGCACTTAGGCGTGGTAACCGAGCTCAACCCGTGGGATTCCTTCAACCCGGGTCGGCTCGACCAGCACCTGTACCCGTTCTACAGGGCGGAAACCGAGGCGGGCACGCTGACGCGCGACCAAGCGGTGGAGCTGCTGGAGGCGTTCTGGGTGAAGTTCAACAACCACCCGTCGCCGCCCAAAATTGGCGTTACGGCGGAGGAAAGTAGCACCTACACCGACTTTTGCCTCATCAACTTAGGCGGGCTGACCGCCGACGGAAAGGATGCCGTCAACGAAGTGTCGTTTATCCTGCTGGACGTGATAGAGGAGATGCGCCTGCTGCAACCCAGCTCAATGGTGCAGCTGAGCCGCCAAAACCCCGACAGCTTTATTGACCGCGCAGTGAAAATTACCAAAACGGGCTTCGGTCAACCCTCCATCTTCAACACCGACGCTATTGTGGCCGAGCTGGTCAACCAAGGAAAAACGCCCGAAGACGCCCGCAACGGCGGCGCCAGCGGATGCGTAGAAAGCGGGGCGTTTGGCGCCGAAAGCTACATCCTGTGCGGCTACTTTAACCTGCCCAAAATTCTGGAGGTAACGCTGCACGACGGGTATGACCCGCGAACGAAAAAGCAAATAGGGCTGCACACCGGCAAAACGTCGGAGCTGAAAACCTACCCGCAGCTGCTGGAGGCGTTTAAAAGGCAGGTGCAGCATTTTGCCGAAATCAAAATCAAGGGGAACAACGCGATTGAGAAAATCTTCATGGCGCACATGCCCACCCCCTTCCTGTCGCTGATTATCGACGACTGCGTGGCGCGGGGGATGGACTACATTCAGGGCGGCGCGCGCTACAACACCAGCTACATTCAGGGCGTGGGCATGGGCACCACAACCGATTCGCTGACGGCGCTCAAGGTGCACGTTTACGATGAGCAAAGCATCAGCCTGACGGACTTCGCGGACGCGCTGGTGAAGAACTTTGAGGGGTACGACGACCTGCTCTACCGCCTGCTCTACAAAACGCCCAAGTACGGCAACGACGACGACCGCGCCGACGACCAGCTGATGGATGTTTTCAGCATTTACGCCAACGCCGTCAACGGCCACACCAGCCCGCGCGGCGCGGCGTACCGCATCAACCTGCTCCCCACCACCTGCCACGTTTACTTCGGCAAGGTGATGCACGCCAGCCCCGACGGGCGGAAAGCCGGCTTACCCGTGTCGGAGGGCATCTCGCCCGTGCAGGGCGCCGATAAAAAGGGGCCTACGTCGGTCGTGAAGTCTGCGGCAAAGATAGACCAGCTGCACACCGGCGGCACGCTGCTCAACCAAAAGTTCAGCCCTGCGTTCTTTGAGGACGATACGGCGATACGGAAAGTTTCGGGCTTGGTGCGCAGCTACTTCAGGATGGACGGGCATCACATCCAGTTCAACGTAATCACCGCCGGTACGCTCCGCGAGGCGCAACGGCACCCCGAAAAATATCAGGGGCTGATTGTCCGCGTGGCAGGCTACAGCGACTACTTCAACGATTTGGGCGCCGATTTGCAGGACGAAATCATCCGGCGCACCGAGCACGAAAATGTTTAACCAAAATTAATATCAACATGGAAAACACTATAAACAACAGAGTTGAGCTGCTGCGCTGCTACCTGCGGGACAAACGCTTGCACGCCTTTATCATCCCCTCCACCGACGCGCACATGAGCGAGTACATCCCCGAGCACTGGGCGGCGCGGCAGTGGATTAGCGGCTTTACCGGCTCGGCGGGAACGGTGGTCGTTACGCTCGATAAGGCCGGACTGTGGACAGACTCGCGCTACTTTCTTCAGGCGGCTGACGAGCTTTGCGGCAGCGAAATCACCCTCTTCAAAGACCGCCTGCCGGACACCATAAGCATTCCGGACTGGCTGACGAGCCAGCTGCCAAGCGGCGCACGCGTGGGGATTGACGGCAACGTATATCCGGCAAAAGACGCGCTGGCGCTTCAATCCACGCTGGGCGAGCACGGCATAGCGCTCGTCCCCGACTTTGACCCGTTTGGCGCAATCTGGCGCGACCGTCCGGCGCTGCCCAAGGAGCCGGTGAGCGTGCTCCCGCTTGAGCTTGCGGGGGAGGCTGTCCGCCAAAAGGTAGAAAGAACGCTGGCGGAGGCAAAAAAGCACGGCGCCGAAGCCGTTTGGGTGAGCACGCTGGACACGATTGCGTGGCTGTTCAACCTGCGGGGATGCGACGTGCTCTACAATCCGGTGGCGGTGGCGCACGCCTTTCTTTCCCGCGAGCAAACCCTGCTGTTTATGGATGCGGATAAAATCGCCCCTGCGGTAGCCGAGAGCCTCCGCAGCGAAGGCGTAGCGGTGACCGGTTACGGCGAGGCTGCCGCCTTTTGGGCAAAAACCCGCGGCGTGCGGGTCTGCCTCGACAGCGGCAAGCTGGCGTTCAACCTCCATAAGGCCATAGGCGAGCACAACAGGGTGGTGGACGTGCTGTCGGTTGCCGACATGCTAAAAAGCATGAAGAATGAGACCGAAATTGCCGGCTTCCGGCGGGTGATGGTGCGCGACGGCGTGGCGCTGGTCAAGTTTTTGATGTGGCTCGAGGAGGAGGCGCCCGCAGGGACGCTCACGGAGTATGACGTATGCCTCAAGCTGAAAGAGCTGAGGAGCCGGCAGGAGAATTTTGTGGGCGAAAGCTTCCACACCATCGCCGGATACGCCGCCAACGGCGCCATCAACCACTACCACCCCCACGCCACGGGCAGCGCAGCCATCAAACCCGAAGGCCTGCTGCTGGTAGACTCCGGCGGGCAGTACTTGGACGGCACCACCGATATTACGCGCACGGTTGCCGTGGGCCACCTGACCGACGACATGAAGCGGGACTACACGCTCGTGCTGAAAGGCAACATCAACCTTTCGAGGGCGATTTTTCCGGCGGGAACAAGAGGGTCGCAAGTAGACATGCTGGCGCGAAAGGCCATGTGGGAGCACGGCGTAAACTACCTGCACGGCACGGGGCACGGCGTGGGGCACTTCCTCAACGTGCACGAGGGGCCCCACAGCATACGCGCCGAAGAAAACCCCGTAAAGCTGCACGTGGGCATGGTGGCCACCAACGAGCCGGGCATCTACCGCGACCACCGGTACGGCGTGCGAACCGAAAATATGATGCTCACGCAGCGGGTCATGACCACCGATTTTGGCGACTTCTACGGCTTTGAAATCCTCACCCTGTGCCCGATTGACACAACGCCGGTGGTGAAGGAGATGATGACGGCGGAGGAAACGGCATGGCTCAACGCTTACCACCAAGCGGTGTACGAAAAACTGTCGCCACACCTGCAGGAGGCGGAAGTAGAATGGTTAAAACATAAAACAACAGCGCTATGAGCATATTTAGCAAGTTTCCCCGTACATTTTGGGTAGCCAACACCATTGAGCTGTTCGAGCGCTGGGCGTGGTATGGCTTTTTTATGCTGTTTGCCAACTACCTGACCGGCTCGTCGGACATGGGCGGGTTGGAGTTTTCGCAGAGCCAAAAGGGCTTGATAATGGGCATTGGCACGGCCATCCTTTACTTCCTGCCCGTCCTCACCGGCGCCATTGCCGACCGCTACGGCTACAAAAAAGTGCTGGCGCTGGCGTTTGTCATCTACGCCTCGGCGTTTGCTTTGTTTCCGCAGGTGTCATCGTTTGCCGCCGTATTCGCCATGTACATTTACTTGGCGCTGGGGGCGGCGCTCTTCAAGCCGGTCATTTCGGCTACCGTGGCAAAAACCACGCGACCGGAAACATCCTCCATCGGATTTGGGCTGTTTTACATGATGGTGAACATTGGCGCGTTCTTTGGCCCGCTGGTAACCCTGCTGTTTAAGAGCCAATCGCACCTCATCTTTTACGTCTCCTGCGGAATTATCCTGCTGAACTTCATCCTGCTGCTATTTTACCAAGAGCCGGAGCGCGCCGAGGCAAAGCGCGGGCAGCCGCTGTTGCTTGCATTTGGGGAGATATTCCGGAACATGGCGAGCATCTTCAAGGATGTCAAGTTTATCGTGTTCCTGCTGATTGTCGCAGGTTTTTGGTCAATGTACTACCAGCTGTTTTTCACGCTTCCCGTTTTCATTTCGCAGTGGGTTGATACGGGCGTGCTGTACCGCTTTTTCGACGTCCACATTCCGCTCATCAGCGCCAGCTACAGCCCCGCCCCGGGCGTGCTGGACGCCGAGTTCATCACCAACATGGACGCGCTGTTCATCATCATCTTCCAAATCATGGTGTCGACGCTGGTGATGCGCTGGAAGCCCCTGCGGTCGATGGTTGCCGGATTTCTGGTTTGCTCCATTGGGATGTCGCTGACGCTCGCGTCGCAAAATGTGCTGTTTACGATAGCCGCCATTTTCATTTTTGCGCTGGGCGAAATGGCCGGCTCGCCCAAGGTTACGGAGTACATTGGGCTCACCGCGCCCAAGGACAAGAAAGCGCTTTACATGGGCTACTCGTTCATTCCGGTGTTTGTGGGCAACATTCTTGCAGGCTTCCTATCGGGCAACGTTTACCAAGCAATGTCCGACAAGGTGGCCATCACGGAGCGGTTTATAGCCGACAAAGGGTTGCTGATAGAAAGCGGACTTTCTACGAATGCCCGCTTTGAGGAAGTTGCCCGTCAGGTCAGCCTGTCGCCGCAGGAGCTGACCGGCCTGCTGTGGGACGCCTACCACCCGTCCGGCATGTGGGTGGTGATACTCTCGGTGGGGGTGGTTGCTGCGGGGTGCCTGTTTGTGTACGATAGGGTGGGAAAGAGGGAGTAAAAGCGAGACCCGAACCCATATATGGGTAAAAAAGGAAAAAGACAAAGTGCTAATAATATGTCGGGTGGTGCGGCTTGAAAAGCCGGATTTTCATAACCGCAGGTCAGCGACCTGCGGACAGTCAGCGCACCTCCTCTTCCTCTGCCTGAAAGGCAGGACATGTTGGCTTAGCGTTGCGTCCTGCCTTTCAGGCAGGGAGAGACGGGGAGGGGCACCCTCTCCGCGGGTCGCTGACCCGCGGTTATGAAGATTACGCCCTTTCAGGGCGGCGCGAGGCGTGCACACGGGACGGCTGTTTGCGGGGAGGTTCCGCGCTTCGCGCGGAAAGACGGCGCGCGGGGGGAAGGAACGGGACGCGGAGCGTGTGGGGACGGCGGTTTGCACGCTTCGCGCCCTTCCCCCCCCCATCCTCGCCCGTCATTCCGACCGTAGCGCGCGAGGAACGAGCGCGCGCAGCGGAGGAATCTCCTTGCAAACAGCCGTCCCCGCACGCTTCGCGCCATTAATCATTAATCATTAACCATTAACAAAACCGCCGTCGCTGCACGCGTTGCGCGCCGCAGATTTGCCATTCCGTAGGAATGGAACGCTCGGTAGAAATGCGTGGATATTCACGTGCCTTTTGCATCCCGTAGGGATGCATCCCTACGGGATGCAGGAGAGGCGGTGTGCGCGGCGTTTCTACCGAGCGATGCATCCCGATGGGATGCCCCCGCGCCCGTCCCGACCAACCTCATTTTCAACCTAATTCTTAAACAAAACTACCTCAGTAGCCCGAGGGCGCCCCCA
>JAITQP010000240.1 GCA_031288885.1 Prevotellaceae bacterium
CTGGTTTAACACCCAATACTATCAGGCGTTCTGGGATGCCGCAACAAAAACGCTGGATTTTTCGGGCGTTTACAACCACGAGGGGGTGGACTACGATATTCAGGTCGCAGTTCTTGCCCGCACGGACATTGAGAACAAAAGGTGGGAGGGCGCCTTTACCGACGGCTACAAGCACTGTAAGTTCGTGCAGGGGAGCGCACTGGGCGCGCCGAGCGCGTTTACCGGCGAGCGGGTTGCGCTCCCAAGGCTCGGGCGCGCTGGCAGCACGCCTCCGCTGAAATCGGTTACCATAGACTTTGACCCCGCTAAATTTTCAAGAAAAAGATGATTACGCTACGTTCTTTGCTATTTGCGGGCTGCTGCTGCTGCGGACTGCTGCTGCTGCCCGCAGCCCGCTTGGCGGCAGCGCCGGCAGAGCCCGCCCCCATACGGAAGGTGCAGCCGGACGGTACGGAGGTGGTGGTCGTCCAGCGCGGCGATGAAAAAGTGCACTGGATGGAAACGCTGGACGGCTACACCCTGCTCTACGACAACGAGCGCTACATGACCTACGCCACTACCGACGCCGACAGCAACCTTGTGCCGTCAAAGGTGCGCTACGCCGGCGACCGCTCGGGCGCACAGGCGCCCGCGACGAGAGGCGCCGCGCCGCTGCAAAAGGGGCTCCGCTACAGTCCGGCGCAGGTGGCGGT
Organism: Prevotellaceae bacterium; assembly: GCA_031288885.1. Taxonomy (GTDB): domain Bacteria; phylum Bacteroidota; class Bacteroidia; order Bacteroidales; family UBA932; genus JAITMY01. The sequence continues at coordinate 693 of JAITQP010000240.1, forward strand.
GCTGCGGCAGCGGTGGGAGGCCGCCGCCGCCCTGCCGCAGCGCGCCGCCCAAAGCCCCGTGACCGGCGTAAAAAAGGCGCTTTGCATACTGATGCAGTACCCCGATAAGCCCATGGTGAAGCCTAAGCAGGATTTCGACAACCTCCTCAACCAAGAGGGCTACAGCGTGGACGGCGCGGTTGGCAGCGTGCGCGATTTTTACCTCGAAAACTCATACGGACAGCTGACGCTGAACGTAACCGTGGCAGGCCCCTACACGGCGGCGCATAACCACAACGCCTATGGCGACCGGAGCGGCTCCTACGGCGGCGCGGATTTGGCGCAGGAGGCTATAATGGCTGCCCGTAACGACGGTATCGACCTGCGCGAATTTGCCAACGCCAACAACCGCATAGAAACCTTTCACATGATTTTTGCCGGACACGGCTCGGAGGCCTCCGGCGATGGGAGCGACATCTGGTCGCATAAGTGGATGCTGTCGCAGCCGCTCGAGCTGGACGGCGTGACCGTTTACGAGTACTCCTGCTCTCCGGAGCTGCGAAAGGCAACCGGCAACGGTATTACGCACGTGGGCGTTATTTGCCACGAGCTGTGCCACGTTTTCGGCGCGCCCGACTACTACGACTCCGACGGCGGTACGGGCGGCAGCTTTCTCGGCACCGGCAACTGGGACTTGATGGCAAACGGCATGTGGAACGGGCCGGATGAGGCGTCGTGGGGTACCGTGCCGGCGCACATCAACATGTTCCAAAAAATACAGTACGGCTGGGTAACGCCCGTTGAGCTCGCCGAAAGCCAACCGGTAACCGACATGCCGAGCTCTGCGTTCAGCCCAACGGCCTACGTTATTAACGTCCACAGCAGCGGAGAACAGTACGTGCTGGAAAACCGCCAAAAGGAGGGCTTTAACAGCCAAACGCCGGGGCACGGGCTGATTATCTACCACGTGCACCCGTTGCTGCTGAGCAACACCGCCAATACGGTCAACGCCCGCCACCCGCAGCAGCTCTACCCCGTGTGCGCCAACGCCTCCATCGCCAAGCCAAACGCCGCCCCAAGCTCATACGGATCCATCAACAGCGAAGGCTGCCCGTTCCCGGGATCGGCCCGTAAAACCTACTTCACCGACGCCACCGCGCCAATGAGCTTCTCGTGGACAACCGGCGAAGGTATCAAAAGCCCTATTACCGACATTACGGAGGTAAACGGAAAAATCTCCTTCGGGTATAAGCAGAAGTCTCCGCCCAGCTTTGTTGAGCTTACCCTGAACAACGGCGACGCCACAACCTCCAAGCCAACGGCGACGCTGACCTTTACCGTTGACGGCAGCGCTCCGGTGTCGTACAAGGTGAGCGAAGATGCCTCGCGCCTGAACAACGTCCCGTGGCAGGCGTTTAACCCCTCGCCCACGTACGCGCTCTCCGGCGACGCCGGATATAAAACCGTTTACGCGAAGCTGAAAAATGAAATCGGGGAAACCGATGTAAAAAGCGCCGACATTTACTTTAAGCCCATTGACAGGACGGATAACCTGCCCGCAACGGCGGCGCAGGCGCAGGACGCGCAGGAAAGGGCGGTGAAGATCTACCCCACGGAGGTGGAGGCGAGCGTGACCGTGGAGCGGGAGCTCAACGCGCCTCCGGCAAAAATGACCGTCTTTTCGGCTGCCGGAATGCCCTACATGACCAAAACGTTAGCGGCTCCAAAGGAAACGCTCGACCTCTCAAAGTGTCCGGCGGGAATATTGATCATACACATATCCGACAGAAAAAAGCAGGTAACCATTTCCGTTATTAAGCAATAGCCAATACACCATGAGTAAAAAAATCATACCGATATATCTTTTGTGCGTATGCGGCAGCTGGCTGTCGAGCGGCTGCTCCGAAGACGAGCCATCCATAGCTGCCGGCGTGCAAACGCTGGAAATGCCCGCCACAGGCGGCGAGGCGTCCGTAGCGATAAGCGCAAACAAGGCGTGGACGGTAACCGGCAACGACTGGATTACGGCAACCAAAACGGACGACCATACGCTTAAGCTACAGGTGGCGCCCAACCGGCAGGCCGCTCGCTCGGCAAGCATTACCTGCGTGGCCGAAACCGCCGAAACCATTATCACCGTGTCGCAGCGGGAAACGGTGGCGGCCGTGCAGAGCGACAGCTTGGCGCTGGCGGCCATCTATCGGGAGAGCGGCGGGAACAAGTGGACGCGGCGCTGGTTTCTCTCGCAGCCCTATCGCCAGTGGGCTGGCGTAGTAACCGACGGCAACGGGCGGGTAGTGGGGTTGAATTTGAGCGATAACAACCTCTCCGGTGCGCTTTCGGAGGAGTGGCAGTTCTTGGATAAGCTGCAGTACTGCCTGCTGAACAACAACCAGCTGACCGGCGCTATCCCCAGCGGCGTTAACCGGCTGACGGCGCTGGAAATTCTGGACTTGTCGAACAATAGCTTTACCGGCGCTATCCCCCACATGGGGGCGCTTGCCGCCTTAAGGATGCTCGATTTGAGCGAAAACAGCTTTGCGGCGTCCGCCATACCCGCGTTTCTCGCCGATCTCACGCAGCTGGAAGACCTGCGGCTGAAGGACGCAAACCTCACCGGCGAGCTGCCCTCCGCATGGCAGGCGCTAACAGCACTGCACACCTTAGACCTCAGCTACAACTCGTTCGCAGGCTCCATTCCCGACGCTTGGTCGGCGTTGGCTAACCTGCGGGTACTGTACATCTACCATTCCTCGCTCAGCGGCAGCATTCCCAGCTTTATTGCCAACCTGCCGGCGCTGGAGTGGCTGGCGCTGGACAACAACAACCTCACCGGCGCTATCCCCGATGGCAGCTATGCTGCGCTGGAAAAGCTGTGGCTACACAACAACCGCCTCACAGGGGCTATTCCCGCAGCGCTAAAGGCAAACCCCAAGTGGGCTACGTTCTACGTATGCAGCGGCAACAACCTGACGGATTGCTCGGGCGACAATGCCGCCCCCGCCGCCTACAAGGCGAGCGCTAAGCGGTATAAGCTATGAGGCGTTGAAAAAATATTTTGCATCACGCTTGCTATTCCGGAAAAAATAGTATCTTTGCAGCATAGTTCATTTCTCATTGAGAAAAGGAAATCGAAAAACGCAAACCTCGAAGTTCTGCGTTTTTTGCTTTTTATAGCACACAGTAGGGTATTATCTACACAAGTTCTTGACTTTGTTGCAACGGGACGCTGCCCCGTAGGGGCAGAATGTTGGTAGAACAGGTACGCCCCCCCTCT
>JAITQP010000268.1 GCA_031288885.1 Prevotellaceae bacterium
CTTTGAATAACAACTGCATCTGTAGCTGCTAAGGTGAGGTATTTCTCCGTGTTGTTGCGTAATTCCGCCGAACTAATTACTACCATAATAGCAAAAATCAAGTACACTATTGTGTACAAATTCTACGGCAAAGGTAGGGATTTTTTTCCTTTAAACCGAAGCGCCGTAAAATTATGCGGAAAAGCGCACCTGACCTATGTCTTGCGAAAATTTATGGAGCGCCGCCTCTATCTTTTTCACCATAACGGGGCGGGGTCGCCTGTGTCCGGTGGCGTAGTGGCTCAGCTGCCGCTGGTTTACCCCCGTGAGCTTTTCCAGCCCTGATAGCGTCAGCACCTTGGAGTAGTAGCTCAGAAATGAGGCAATGTCGTAATGAAAAACAAACTCAACCTCCTCAAAAGGTTTATTAACTTTTTGGTAGTAGGCTTTCATATCGGCGTATGCGCCGTAGAAATCGGCTATTGCCTCTTTAGCAGTTTTGCCGTCGCCGCTTACAGCGTAGGTCAGCTTGTTTTCGTTCAAATCCATATAAACCCCGAAAGAGCCGTCGTTGCCGCGCTCAATAAATGCTTTTACTTTTCTCATAACAGTGTTTTTTAGTGGTTAATCGACGATTAGAGTTTAACCCCCGATGCTTTGCTGATTTTTTTTAAGGTGCCGAATTTTACCTCTTCGCTTTGGTGGTTGCTTAAGTAGAACTCCATTTCGGTGATGGGGCTAAACCAAACCGGATGATCTCCTCCTCCAACATGGTAACACCCATGCTTTTTGAGCTTGCGTTCCACTTCTGAATATTTCATTACTGTTTCGTTTATGGTTATGCTACAAAGATAGTAGGTTTACTATCATTCTACAAGCAATTATCTCCAGTATTATTAAACAATGCAAAAAATCACCACCTACGATTTAGGCAGGTCGCTTCCGGAGATAATGCCGTTGAGGATGGCGTAAACGGTTAAGCCGGATATGGTTTTAATGCCCAGCTTGGCGGTGATGTTTTTTCGGTGGGTGATGACGGTGTTGAGGCTGATGTTGAGGCTGTCGGCAATTTCTTTGTTGATGGCGCCCTGCGCAACCTTGGCGAGCACCTCGCACTCGCGCTCGCTGAGCTCGTTTTTGGCGTCGCCGCCTTGCAGGGCGTCAAAGTTTGCCAAGATGTTTTGCAGCTGCTCCACCATTTCCTGCTCGCCGCACAGCGTGTAGAGGTGCGGGGGTTGGCTCTGCGCGGCCTGCAGGGGCGCGGCGGCAATGGTTACGATTTTGTTCTTTACCGTGAGCCGGTTGAGGTGCACGAGGTAGTCGGCCGCCGGAAGTATGAGCAGGTGGTAGCTGTTTTTGCCGTCGTGGTAGCCGTCAACCGTGGCGAATACGTCAACCGTGGCGGGGGTGAAGTATTCGCAGAACAGCGCCTTCAGCCCGTAGCCGGACAGGAAGTCGCCGGAAATGATGGCTATGTTTTGTTTGCTAAGCATTGCTTCCGAAGCGCGCACGCTCCATTTGTTTTACTATCGGTGTTAAAATTTTGTCCTCAATGCGGGTGTGATCTTTCAAATCTTTTTCGAGCCTGAAGATGTTAAAGATTAGCGTATTTCGCGCGCCCTCGTCGTAGTCGCCCTGCAAGTATTTTATCAGAATATTTTTCAGGTCGTAGAGCTTTTCGTCCACGTTTTCGTGCTCCGACTCAAATATGTTTATGGAGTACTTTTTGTGCAGCAGCGCCGTATTTTCCTTTTTCACCAGCTCCGTAATGTAGGGAAAGGTGATGGTTTCCTCGCGCTTCAGGTGCGCCATGAGGTCGCGCTTGTACTGCTCAAAAAAGTTTTTGATGAGGAGGATTTCCCGCTCGTCGGGCTTGGAGGCGCTCTGTACAAAGGCCTCCATGTTTTTTTCGAGCATGGGGATGAGCACCGTCCGGTAGTAGCTGTGGGTTTTTTTGAGGTAGCTCACCAGCTGCATTACGTCGAAGCGCAGCAGCCGCTCCTGCGGGAAGTAGTTCTCGTGGCTGAACACGTTGAGGATGGTGGTAAAGAATTCCACGTCCACGCCGTGCTCCCGACAGACGGTTTGTACCGTTTTGTCGCCAAAGCCAAACCGGATGCCAAATCGCGTTACCACCGGTATGAGCAGGTAGTTGCTGTGGATGGCGTCGGCGAGCTTGAGGTCGGATGTGATGAGTATCATAGCGCTGTTTGTTTAAAATAAATCACCCTGTACGGCTTTGCTCCCGCTAACGTTGTCTACGGGGATGTCCTCGTCAAAGCTGTCGTCGGCCATGTCGCCGGCCTCGTCGGGCTCGGCCTCCGGCTCCGGCTGCCGGACGAGCGGCTCCACGAACTGTACGGTTTTCACCTCAAAGGTGGTGAGGCGTTTTCCCTTGGCGCGGAAGCTTTTCACCCCAATAAATTTCTCCACGTCGATGTACTCCGGCGCGCGCTTGGCGTGCTTGCCGCCAAAGGCTACCTCCACCTGCGGAAATTCGTCGATGCTGAGCGCCACGAGGAACGACTCCCTGTTGTCCTCGTCGATAAAGCTCTGCGGGTTGATGGAGGTTTCCAGCGTGAAGCGCTTGATGTAGTACATTTTTTGGTCGGCGTCGAAGTATATCGCGCTAAAGATTTGCTGCGGGTCAAACTTTTTGATGTAGCCCAAATCCTCGTCGTAGTGGTTTACGAGGTCAAAGTTGGTGGTGTAGAACAGGCCCGATTTGGTCATGGCGAGCAGCTTGTCGCCGTCAAAGAATTCGCCCAGCCAGATGCCGCGCTCCTCGGTGTTCAGCCGCTTGTTGGAGGGGTCAAACCACGTTTTCTGCCCGCCCAGCGTCGATACGCCTTTTTCCTTGAGCTGGATTTTGTGGATGGCAAAGCGGGTGAAAATGTTCCCCTGCGACTGCCGCCCCTTCACGTCTATCTGCCCAAAGTCGAGGTCTAAGATGAGGTTGCGCAGGCGCGGTCGGGGCTTGAGGTAGATGCGCAGCTTCTCCGCCTCGCCGTTGCGGTTGGCCGAAAACCAGAGGATTTCCGAGCCTTCTATGCCCTTGGTCATGTCGTACTCCTTGTCGCGGATAACGCCGGTGACCGAAAAGCGCTTGTACATGACGGGCCCCGTGCGCCCGTCGCGGTAGGCTACGTTGTACACCGTGCGCGTGTCGTTGCGCTTGAACACGCCCACGTGCAGAATATCCTTGCCGAAAAACGACTTGTCGGAAATCTTCGACACGACGTACTTTCCGCTCTTTAGGAATACGATAACGTCGTCGATGTCCGAGCACTCGCTCACAAACTCCGCCATTTCGTCGCGCTTTAGGTCCATGCCGGCAAATCCCTCCTTTTTGTTAACGTACAGCTTTGCGTTGGCCACGGCCACCTGCGTGGCCTCTATGGTTTCAAAGCTGCCGAGCTGCGTTTTCCGGTCGCGCCCCTTGCCGTACTTCTTTTGGATTTGCTTAAAGTAGGCAATGGTGTAGCTCACCAAGCTGGCGAGGTGATTTTTCACCTCCTCCATTTCCGCCTCAATCGCCCTGATGCGCTCGTCGGCGGCCTTGATGTCGAACTTGGAGATTTTGCGCACCGGCTTTTCGCAGAGGCGCACAACGTCGTCCGGCGAGATGTCGCGCTGGAGCAGCTTGCGGAACTTGTTCAGCGCCGCCTCGATGGCCGCCAGCTGCGCCTCCCACGTGGCGCTATCCTTCTCCAGCTCCTTGTAGATGCGCTGCTCAAAGAATATTTTTTCGAGCGACGAGTAGTGCCAGTCCTCCTCCAGCTCGCTCAGGCGGATTTGCAGCTCCTGCCCGAGCAGCTGCTTGGTGCGCTCCACGTTGTGCCGCAGGATTTCGTTTACGCTGATAAACGCGGGCTTGTCGTCAACAATGACGCAGGCGTTGGGGGAGATGGATATTTCGCAGTCGGTAAAGGCGTAGAGCGCGTCGATGGTCTTGTCCGCCGACACGTCGTTGTGGAGGTGGACAAGGATTTCTACCTCGGCGGCGGTGTTGTCGTCCACCTTGCGCACCTTTATTTTGCCCCTGTCGTTGGCCTTGAGGATGCTTTCGATGAGCGTAACGCTCGTCTTCCCGAAGGGAATATCCATAATGGCGAGGGTTTTGCTGTCGCGCTTCACGATGCGGGCGCGCACCTTTACGGCGCCGCCGCGCAGCCCGCCGTTGTAGCGCGAGGCGTCCGCCAGCCCGCCCGTGGGGAAGTCGGGGAATACCTCCACCGTTTTTCCGTTGAGGTGCGCAATGGCGGCCTCCACCAGCTCGTTGAAGTTGTGCGGGAGAATTTTTGAGGCCAAGCCCACCGCTATGCCCTCCACGCCCTGCGCCAGCAGGAGGGGGAACTTGACGGGCAGCGTAACCGGCTCCAGATTGCGCCCGTCGTAGGAGGCCATCCACTCGGTGGTTTTGCCGTTGAACGCCACGTCGAGCGCAAAGCGCGTGAGCCGTGCCTCGATGTATCGGGGCGCGGCGGCGCTGTCGCCGGTAAAGATGTTGCCCCAGTTTCCCTGCGTTTCCACGAGCAAATCCTTTTGCCCCAGCTGCACCAGCGCGTCGCCGATGGAGGCGTCGCCGTGCGGGTGGTACTGCATGGTTTGGCCAATGATGTTGGCCACCTTGTTGAAGCGGCCGTCGTCCACCTGCTTCATGGCGTGCAGGATGCGCCGCTGCACGGGCTTTAGCCCGTCGTTGAGGTGCGGCACGGCGCGCTCCAGAATCACGTACGAGGCGTAGTCCAAAAACCAATCCTTGTACATGCCGGTAAGGCGAAATTTTTTGCTCTCGTCTATGCCGGTAAGCTTGGCAAAGCGCTCGTGATCCTTGCTGCTGGCGCTGGCTACGGCTTCCTCCTGCTCGTCTTGCTCCTCCTGCTCGTTGATGTTATCAGCTGACATTGTTTCGATTTCAGGTTTCAGATTTCAATATTTAGCTATGGGTTTCCCCCATTAAGTAGCGAAGTTATACTTTGTTCGGTACAATTTTGCGCATTCACTCCGCCGAGTTCCTATTCCCCGTAGGGGAACAATATCAATAAAAAAATGCCCCTTTACATCACCATTAGCCCGTAGGGCTTTAGCTTGATTAACCCCCTACGGGGAATGGGGGAGGCGGGATGCGTGCATTTTTCTATTTCATAGAGGAATGATGCCTATCAGCATAACAAGCTCCATGGCAAATTACGAATTGTTGAGCCGATGTTGTTGTATTTTTGCGGCAACAGCAACAATGGCGGCTAATACGAATAGCCCCAAAAATAGTGAGATGGCAATCATAAT
>JAITQP010000052.1 GCA_031288885.1 Prevotellaceae bacterium
GTTATTACGCTCATGGCATTGGGAATGTTGCTCTGCTTTTAAACAATTCGTATGCTTTTCTTTGCTCCTCGCGCTCTTTTTTTGTCAAAGGTTGAACGTTTTCCATGGCTTCGGTGAGGCGCCTTGCATCTTCACCCGTTACTACTGGGGTATCTTTTATCGGACGGGCCATAATTATGGGTTTTTAAGTTGATTTTCATGGCAAATGTACAACATTACGGGTAAAACGGCAAACATCAAGCGCCAAAATTACAAGAAATGTTCCGATAACAAGCTGCAAATACCCAAATCTTTTCGATTTTTGCGCGTAGTGAGGCGAAACAGAATATTTTGCGTACATTTGTCGAGCATACGCGACACAGCTATGCGTTCGTCTCTGCAAACCCCATAACCCTGTAAATTCAACATTTTATTCTCATGTCCGGCGAATCTTCCCGAGTAGACAAATGGCTGTGGTGCGTTCGCGCCTACAAGACGCGCAGCGAGGCTGCGGAGGCCTGCAAGAGCGGGCGCGTAAGGGTAAACGGCGTGGAGGCCAAGGCCTCGCGCGAGCTCAAGGTGGGCGACATGGTGAGCTTTCGCAAAGCGCCGGTAACCTACGCCTATCGGGTGGCGGGCTTCCCGAAATCGCGCGTAGCGGCCAAGCTGGTGAGCGAGTTTGCCGACGACCAAACGCCGCCGGAGGAGCTCGGCAAGCTGAATGTGGACAGGCTGACTATTTTTGTGCAGCGCGAAAAAGGGTCGGGGCGACCGACAAAAAAGGAGCGGCGGCAAATTGATTTTTTGATGGACGGAAGCAACCCTTCCTGATATTAAAATCAAGAGATTCTTTATGTTACTGACTGTTAACACAAATAAGCTGATATGGCTGCGGAAAAAGGTTGTTTTACAGCAAAAAAAATATTCTCCAGATTACAAGAGCTTTGAAAGATTATTGGAAAAAACAAGCGTTCCGGCGCTTTTTTTTCTACTATTTTTTTCACAACTTTGCAGCCAAATTTCAGAGCATTTTTTTACGAACTAATACTAACAACTACATCTATGCTTGGTCATAAGGAAGTTTGGGATGGTTGTCTAAAGATCATAAGGGACAACATAAGCGAAGACGTTTACAAAGCGTTTTTTGAGAAGATTACACCTTTACGGCTTGAGGGTAGCATGCTTACGCTACAAGCGCCGTCGCAGTTTATTTGCGATTATATTGAAGAACACTATATTGATTTGCTGCGCAAAACTCTCCGCAAGGAGCTTGGCGCAGATGCAAAGTTGCAGTACAGCGTGATAGTTGCTGGCGAGCCAACTCCCCCCGTGCCGTCGAGGACGGGGGCTATTCCGCGCAACAAGCCGGTGCCGCTGCCTACGCCCGCCACCGGTGGCGTTCGCGTAAAAAATCCATTCATCATGCCCGGGCTGCCCAGCTTGGAGATAGACCCGCAGCTCAACCCTAAGTATGCATTTGAAAACTACATCGAAGGGCCGTGCAACATGCTGGCGCGGAATGCGGGGCTGTCCATAGCGCAGAACCCGGGCGTTACCAGCTTCAACCCGCTGTTCATTAGCGGCAACACAGGCTTGGGAAAAACGCACCTCGCGCAGGCCATTGGGCTGGAGGTAAAAAAGCTGCACCCCGAAAAGGTGGTGCTATACGTCAACGCCAACAAGTTTAAGGAGCAGTACACCAGCGCCGTACAGAAGAACGAAACGAACAGCTTCCTGCACTTTTACCAAATGGTGGACGTGCTCATTCTGGACGACGTGCACGATTTTGCGGGGCAAACAAAGACGCAGGACACGTTTTTCCTCATTTTTGACCAGCTGCACCGCTCCAAAAAGCAGATTATTTTGACCTCCGACAAATCTCCGGTGGACATAGAAGGGCTGGAGCCGCGCATTTTATCGCGCTTCAAGTGGGGGCTGGCGGCGGAGCTTACCGCGCCGGATTACGAAACGCGACTTGCCATATACCGCCACAAAGTGCGGAAAGATGGCATTGATATTGACGATGAAATTATTGAATTTCTGGCGGGACAGGTGAGCAGCAACGTGCGCGAATTTGAAGGCGTACTCAACAGGCTGCTGGCGGAGGCAACGTTCAACAGAAAACTTATATCAATGGATATGGTGGTGAGCGTAGTAAACAAAAATATTAAGAACACGAAAAAGGAATTTACGGTTGACTGCATCTACAAGTCGGTCTGCGACTACTTCAAGATTGCCACCGATAGCGCACAGTCAAAAACGCGCAAAAGAGAAATCGTGCAGGCTCGGCAAATTGCCATGTACTTTAGCAAGAACTTGACAAAAACATCGCTGGCCTCCATTGGCGCTCAAATTGGAGGGAAAAACCACGCTACGGTGGTGCACGCCTGCAAAACGGTAAACAACCTCATGGAAACCGACCGCAATTTTCTTGAAATGGTAAACAACATTGAGAAAAAGTTGAAGGTGACCTAAGCCCTTTAACCCTCCAAAATCCCTTTTATCTGCATGAAAACCTCCGTGTTCACCGTAGGTGATGAAATCCTCATTGGGCAAATTGTTGATACAAACTCCTCCCGCATTGCGCAGCTGCTGGGCGAGCAGGGCGTTAGCGTAGGCGAAATGCGCTCTGCGGGCGATACGTGCGAGGCCATCACCCGCGCGCTGGACGAGCTCCTGCCTGCCTGCGATTTGCTCATCATCACCGGAGGACTTGGACCTACCAAAGACGATATTACCAAGCACACGCTTGCCGGCTACTTTGGCGCAACCCGCATGGTGACGCACGAGCCTACGCTGCGGCACGTAGCCGAGCTGCTCCGCAGGCGGGGTATTGCCATGGGCGAGCTCAACCGCCGGCAGGCTTTGGCGCCCGACGTGTGCGAGCCGCTGCTCAACCTTTCGGGAACGGCGCCCGGCATGTGGTTTGAAAAAGACGGCAAGGTTACCGTTTCCCTGCCCGGCGTGCCCTACGAAATGGAATACCTGATGGTCAACGAAGTCATTCCGCGCCTGAAAACCCGCTTTGCCTTGGGTAAGGTTTACCACAAGAATATTATCACGACCGACATCCCCGAATCCACGCTGGCGGAAACCATTGCCGCATGGGAGAGCGACTTGCCGGACTACCTGCGCTTGGCCTACCTGCCTTCGCTTTCGGGGGTAAAGCTGCGCCTCTCGTGCCACACCGCCGCCGCCCACGCCAACGTTGCCAACGAGGTGGCGGAGCGGGTGCGGCAGCTGCACACGCTCATCCCCTCCCACATTGTAGGCTACGACAGCGATACGCTGGAGGGCGCTGTTGGGCGGCTGCTCAAGGCGCGAGGGGCAACGCTCTCCACCGCCGAGTCGTGCACCGGCGGGCGAATAGCAGCCCTCATCACGGCGCAATCCGGAGCGTCGGCGTATTTCAAGGGGAGCGTAGTGGCGTACTCAAACGATATAAAAGTAAAAGTGCTGGGGGCGTTGCCGGACGACCTTGAAAAGCACGGCGCGGTGAGCCAAACGGTGGTAGAGCAAATGGCGCAGGGCGTGCGGTGCGCGCTGCAAACCGACTACGCCGTTGCCACCTCCGGCGTTGCGGGGCCTGACGGCGGAACGCCCGAAAAGCCTATTGGGACGGTGTGGATAGCGGTGGCTTCTCCCCACAACGTTACCTCCCGCCAGCTGAGCTTGGGCGGCGACAGAGAACGAACCATCCTCCGCGCCTCCTACAGCGCGCTGAACCTGCTACGGTTGGCGCTGATTGACGGCGGGAAAGAATTT
>JAITQP010000192.1 GCA_031288885.1 Prevotellaceae bacterium
GAGGTGGGTTGGAGCTCTACGAACCCCGATGCGGCTTTTGCCAACGGCACGACGCATCCGGTAGGGCAGCTGAAGCCGAACGGGATTGGCGTTTACGATATGTCAGGCAACGTGTGGGAGTGGTGCTGGGATATCTGGGATAGCGGCTCTAACCGCGTGTTCCGCGGCGGCAACTATGGCGACGCTGTCGCCGGTGGCTGGCATCGCGCTGCTGCCCGCTATCCTTTCGCCCCCAGCAACCGCTCCGGCGGTGGTGGCCTCCGCGTGGTTTTGCCTTAGCTTTTCCTACGGCGTCCGTCCCTCTGGTGTAAGCTACGCGAGCTTGCCGGTCGGCGAGCGGAGCAAACAAAGAGAATGGAAGCAACCCGCTTCCATTCTCTTTGTTTATGAGTGAAATAATCAAACTTTGCGGTTTAGCAAAAACATCTCTTCGCCTTGTTCTGAAGCATGTTTCTGCAAAACATGAAAATAACCGAAGTATGTTTCGATTATTTTGTATCTTTGCGGATGCTTTCGTAGTCAATTATATAAAATTTAACGTTCCGCTTACAATGCTGCAAGGCATACAGCGGGGCAGCTGCATGCGAGGAGATTTCTCGCTACGCTCGAAATGACGGCAGAGAGCGGACATCATTGCAACAGTGGCATTAGGAATTATAGGTTAATAATTCGTAATTCCTAATTCGTAATTCCTAATTCCTAATTCGTAATTCCCAGCCTCACCCTTGCCAGCTCCCGCCCGTCTTCGCAGCGCGTAATGCTGTAGGAGCGGGTATCGTTGGCGGTTTGCTGCGCGCCGATAGCGTAATGCTCTCCGGCGCGCGATTCGTGCAGAAAGTTTACCTCCAACGCTTTTACTTCTTTGCCTTCCTGCCGGAACAGCGGGCTGTCCAGCACCCAGCGCACGTAGCAGGCGTTGTTTACGTGCCCGTTCATGTCCATATCGCTCGGCATAATTTCCTTTGCCTCGGTCGCTGCGCTTGCCGCCACGGGGGGAAGCTTTTCCGGCGGCTCCGGTATGGCGTGCCGGTCGAGCACGTGGGGAAAGGTGGTGCCAAAGCGCTCAATGCGCTGCGGCCGGCGCGAGGCAACATCCACCATGAGCCACGCGGTGGAGGCTACGGCTACCACCTCGCCCTGCGCGTTGAGCAGCTCAAAGTCGCGGTTGCCCATGAGCGCGGTGGGCGCCTTAGACCACGTGCGCAGCAGGAGCTCCTCACTCCACTTGGGGTAGGCGGCGACCTTCAGCGTGAGGCGCGCCAGCACCCAAAATAGCTTGCTTGCGCTAAGCGACTCGAGGCCAAAACCGTGGGCTGCCGCGTGATTGCCGGCGGTTTCCTGCAAAAAGTGCAGCATGGCAACGAGGCTCAGGCGGCGGTTGACGTCGGTGTGGTAGGAGTAAACCGTATAGCGGTCTTCCCTGAAGAATGGTGAAGTGAATGTTGACATTATACTATAGCTACGATTGACGCTGCAAAAATAACCTTTTTTGCTCAAAACCCAAAGCACAATTAGATTTTTGGTACCGCTAAGTAAAAGGCTATACCTCTTTGCCTCAAAAAGCAAGCTGCATATTTTTTGTTAAATAAAATTTAAATCGTTGCATATTAAAACTCAATTATGCAACTTTACAGCCCAATTATGCATCATATTTGCAAATAAAACCTTATTTACGAATAAATATGCGGCTTAACTCTACCTTACTACCTGTAATGCTACCCGCGTTTAGCATACTTTTATTCCTGCTTTGCCTGCCGGTCTTTGCGCTGGGGCAGCAGGACAGCGCAAAATCGCCCAAGCTGGCGATCAACGCCGGTTTTCTTATGGGGGGCGGCTCTGTGCTTGGCGCCGACGTGGAGTACATGATTCCCGACAGCCGTTGGGGGGCGCAGGTGGGCGCGGGGCTAAGCAGCGTCAGCGCAGGCGTTACCTGCCACCTGAAGCCGCGCATCAGTTCCTCGTTTGCGTCGATACAGTATTGGTACTGGCAGATGTGGCGGCCCCGCAGCGCTATTGCCGTAGTTGGCCCTCTGCTTGCCTACAGGGCTCCGAAGTATTTTCAGGTTGGCTTGGGCTTGAGCTATGCGCTCTACCATGGCACGGACATTTACGCCTCAGAGCGGTATAAATACTACTGGATGTTTAACATTGGTGCATACTTCCCGAAATAGGGATGTACCTGAAGCGTTCAGCATGTTTTTTTGACACTTTTTTAATATAAAATTCACTCCAATGAAATCACTACCTTTCTTCTTGCTTTTGCTTTTGCTTTTGCTTTGCCTGCCGGTCTTTGCGCTGGGGCAGCAAGACAGCGCAAAATCGCCCAAGCTGGCGGTCAACGCCGGTTTTCTTATGGGAGGGGGCTCCGGAGTTGGCGCAGATGTGGAGTATTTGTTTGCCAAAAATCGCTGGGGCGTGCAGGCTGGCGCAGGGATTACCAGCTTTGGCGCAGGCGTCAGCTACCACCTGAAGCCGCGCATCAGCTCGCCGTTTGTTTCGCTACAGTATTGGCGTCAGGTTGGCGCTAAAGAGAGCTCCGACGTGCTGGGCGCAATGTACGTTTACCGCTACAAAAGGTGGCTTCAGGCGGGCGCAG
>JAITQP010000069.1 GCA_031288885.1 Prevotellaceae bacterium
TCGCGCTATAATGGACGGCGACACGGTGAGCAAGCCCTCGCCCGACCCTATAAAAGCCAGCTACGAGTTTTTCGGCTGGTACAAGGAGGCGGCATGCGTCAACGCGTGGGATTTCTCCGGCAGCGTTGTAGCGAAAGATGTCAACCTCTACGCCAAGTGGTGGACAAAAACCAACGGGGCGTACGCGCTTATCTTCGTTGGCAACGGCGGCGAGGTACATCCGGATACCGTTAGCAAGGGGGTTAACTCCGGCATGGCGGTAGGTCAGCTTCCCACGCCCACGCGCAAGGGCTACACGTTTACCGGCTGGAATACCAAAACCAACGGCAGCGGAACAACCTACACCGCCACCACCCTGTATAGCGTATCGGGCAACACTGCGCTCTACGCGCAGTGGAGCGTTATCACCTACACCATTACCTACAACGGCGTAATCCCCACAGAGCACAGAAACCCGACCAGCTACACGATAGATAGCGGCGAAATTGTGCTGCGGGACGCCGCAAGAGCCGACAGCAAGTTTGCGGGCTGGTACGACAGCGCAACCGGCGGTAGCAGGGTGAGCGCTATTCCGGCGGGCAGCATGGAGCATATTTCGCTCTGGGCGCGATGGAGAGAGAAGCACACCGTGAAATTTTTTGACGATGCCACCGAGTACACAAGCTACAGCTGCACCGTAATCGACGGCGACAAGGTGAGCAAGCCCTTGCCCGACCCCACAAAGCAGGGCAATTACATTTTTGGCGGCTGGTGGAGGCATCAGCCAAACGATACCACGCTCTGGGATTTCAACGCTGGCGTAGCGGAGAGCATGACGCTCTACGCCAAGTGGCTTGACCCGAGCACAACGGTTTACGTTACGTTTAACGCGCGCGGCGGCAGCTTCGTGGAAAGGCAAGCGGTAACGCTCGGTGGCAAGGCAATAGAGCAATCCACCGAAAGAGAGGGTTACGAATTTGTTGACTGGTGCATCGATACAATGAACTGTAGGCGTTGGAAATTCAGCGATCCTGTAACGCAGAGCATCACCCTCTACGCCGAATGGGAAGTAAAGACTTTTGTCGTTACCTTTGACTTCGACAACGGAGATCCCGTTAAAAAAACACCGCCGCTACCGTACAACAGCACGGTAACGCCGCCCACAACCCCCTTCACAAAGGCGGGCTACACCTTTGCGAGAAGCTGGTACCACGTGGAGGGTGCGAACAAAGTTACATGGGACTTCGGCACCGGCAAGGTAACGCAAGACATTACCCTCTACGCCCAATGGAAGGCCAACGACACGAGCCTCGTTACCGTTTTCTTTGATAGCAACAACGGCGCCAACGCTATGCAGTCGCAAAAGGTGAGGGCGGGCGATAACCTATCTTGCCCCGAAAATCCCGAGCGCCCTAACTATACGTTTTGCGGGTGGTACAGGGACAATAAGACCTTTAACGTCATCTGGGAATTTGATAACTTTCGGGCAGATAACGGCGACATGACGCTTTACGCCAAATGGGAAGTCCAGCGCCTTGAGCTGGATAGCGTGATGGTTAACGGAAGGCGGCTTCCTCTGAGCGACACCGCCAAATCCCTCATCCGCTATACCATGCCGTGCGGCGACACCGCAACAGCGCTGCGGATTGTCCTCGAGATGCCCGCCGGTATTATCAGCAGCCTCACCGAAAATAGGCTGGTATGGAATGTTGGTCGTCCGGCCTTTCGCAAGGATACCACCATTATCCTTACTTCGTTCGACAAGAAAGACAAGCCGTACACGCTGCAGCTGGCGAAAAATTTTGAGCTCAGCAGCATCATGCACGCCCAGCTGGGCGGTCGCCTGCTGATGGTCGTCGACAACCCCGAGCACAACGGTCACGACCGCCATTTTCAGGAGGTGCACTGGCAGAAAATTAAAGATGGGGAACCCGAAATCGTTTCAAGCGGCAAGTTTTACTACATCTCCCCAACCGGCCTGCCCATCACCGACAGCATGTACGTGCAGCTAAAGGATTCCACCGGAGCGGTGCTTGAGAGTTGCCCCTACATTCCCGAGGTTCCCCCCATGCAAGCCACCGCGCGCGCATCGGTTTACCCCACCCCCGTCTCGACGGGCGGCGTGGTACGCCTCAAGGAGGATATCCTTGCCGACGAGCAGCTGGCGGAGCGCTACGCAGCATTCCAGCTGTTCGACGTGCAGGGCAAGCTGCTGCACTCCGGCAAATCCTCCGAGCTCCTGCAAGGGCTCGCCATGCCAACCACCACGGGAGTTTACCTCATCATCCTTGAGGGAAACGCCGGCAAGCTGGAGGTGAAAGCGGTGGTAGAGTAGGGAAGAATGCAGCTCCGGCGCTCCTAAGTTGCGCAATTAATGTTATCTTTGCCAAGTTTCTTACAACTCAAAAAAAGCAAAGTTATGGCAACAACGCGACAGCTCAAGGTGGGACGGCAGCTGCAAAAGGACATAGGCGAAATCATTCAGCGTCAGGGCATGGCGGCGTATGGCGGTGCGCTGGTCACCGTTATGGGGGTGGAGGTCAGCCCCGACCTCAGCTACGCCAAGGTGATGATTAGCATTTTCCCGTCGGAGAAAACCGACGAGGTGAAGGCTGCACTTAACGAGAAGCGCATCCGCGCGGAGCTCGCCAAGCGCGTGAAAAACCAGCTGCGCGTGGTGCCGGAGCTGACGTTCTACGTGGACAGCTCGCTGGACTACGTGGAGCACATTGAGCGGCTGCTGAAAGAGGTGGGCAGCGGCGGTGGCAGCGAGCCTGCTACGCCAAGCTAAGTAAACCCAATATTGGGGGAACAAAGAAATAGGAGTTGAGGCCGATTACATCAGCCTCAACTCCTATATTCTTAATTCTCAATGTTGTTGCAACGATATTTTATTGACTATAGAAGCATCAGCAACATTCCGTTAGGAATGTGAAAGCAACCACGGAAATTACCGAATTTGAGCCAATTTTTCCCGTTGCAACAACGTAATTCCTAATTCTTAATTCCTAATTCGTAATTCGTAATTAAACATAGCTGTGTATTCCGCCGAGCAGGAAGGTTACGCCAAAGAAAGTCATGAGCACGGCGAGGCTTGCCGCGGCGCAGTAGGCGTGGAAGTTTTTGGGCGTGCGGAAAAACGCGAAGCTCTCCCTGTGGAGCGGCACGGCGTACACCAGCAGCGTTATGAGCGCCCACGTTTCCTTTGCATCCCAGCCCCAGTAGCGCCCCCACGAAATGTTTGCCCACACCGCCCCCACAAATATCCCCGCCGCCAGCAGAAACAGCGCGGGGTACAGCAGCGTTGCGTTGCGGCGGTAGATGCGCTCGGAGCGCCGCCGCGAGCACAGCGCAACAATGCTCGTTGCCGTAATAAAAACAATGAGCGCATACGATACCATGATAACCGACACGTGCGCCGCCAGCATGGGGGTGCGCAGCACCGGCGTCATGGGGTTGATTTGCGAAATGTAGCACCACACCGCCGCCACCGACAGGAGCAGGAGGCCTGTCCCCCGCCAACCCATGCGAAGCCACAGCAGCCACAGCATGGCGAGCCCCAGCAGCAGGTAGCCGGCGTAGGTAACGCCTATCCCCCACGGGTCGTGGCTGACGAGCAGCGTGCTGCCCATTTCGTCGGGGTCGTAGTCCAGCTGGTAGAAGCGAAAGCCGCGATGGCGGTGGATTTTGTTCATCGATACCCTGCACATTTCTTCATCCACCTTCAGGAAGCTGATGAAGTCCGCCGGCTCGCTTGTGCCGGCGTGGTACTCAACGTCAAACAGCACCAGCTTAACGTCAAAGGGAAGGGCTCGCTGCAGCCGCTGCTGCTGCTGCTCCTCCTCCGGCTGAAACGCGCGCGCCGTTTCGCCCTGACGGAGGTGCAGGTGGCCGCGCTCGCCCGTGAGAAAGGTGATGAGCGCTCCGGCAAGGATAAGCCCAAAGGCGCAGTGCAGCAAGAACGTTGGGATGCGGCGGTACAGCCTGCGCCGGAAAATGTAAAGAAACGCCGTCGCGCCCAGCGCCGCCCACAGCCCCACCATCCACCACGCGCCGTAGATGTGCTCGTGGGCAAAGTTGCTGCCGTAGATTTTTTCTGCGCCGGTAGCCGCAGCAAGGGACAGCATTACTGCCGCCAGCAATCCAAAGGCGCAATATTTCAGCTTAAATCGCATCTAAGAATTTTATTAGCGCATCGCGGTCTTCCTTAGAGAGCTTGTGGAATTTTTCCCGACTTTGGCTTGCCTCGCCGCCGTGCCACATGATGGCCTCTACGGAGTTGCGGGCGCGGAGGTCGTGCAGCTTATCGGAGTGCCCCGATACGATTTTCATCAGCCCTCGCCCCCAGAGCGGCGTGGTGCGGCACACGCGCGCGCGCCCGGGCTCGAGCATATCAAGATCGTGGCGCAGCAGGTCGGTGTAGGGGTAGATGGTTTGGTTGGAGATTTCCGGCAGCGGCAGGTAGCTGTCGCGCGTTTTCCACGACGGGCGGTGGCAGGCCGTGCAGCCCAGCGTTTCGTAAAACAGCGTCCGGCCGCGCTGCACCTTGGGGTCGTCTAAGTTGCGGGCGGCGGGCACGGCAAGCCCGCGGTGCCAAACCATAAACGCCTCGTAGTCCTCCATCGTCATCTCCGGCTTTTGCTTCTTCGACATCAGCGAATCCACAATCTTCTCCGGTTCCAGCCCTGCGTAGAGCTTCTGCACGTCGGGGTCTTGCGCCATCTTTTCGGCATACGCGCGGGTAATGTAAAGGCTGGTGCGGTCGGCGCGGTTTACGTTGGTGATATTCCACAGCGCGTTGGCGCCCGGTCCGTTGTCCAGCGAGCCGCGGGTGCAGAGGTAGGTAAAGCGCCCGGGGTGCTTGCCCGGGTAGTACTTGTTGCCTCCGGTGGCGTCGTCGTCAATATCTTTGCCAATAACGCCCACGCAGTAGCCGCGTGCTTGCTGCTGTTGGTACTCTGCCCGCAGGTCTTCGTCCGAAATGGCGTCGAGCAGCCCCGTTCCGTAAATACCGATGGTGGCCTCAATGCCCACCTTGTGCTTGTCGATGTCAAATTCGCTCCTATCAAACAGAATTGCCGCCTGATCGATGGTTACCTGAGGGTAAATCAGCTCGTAGGTTTCGCCGTCGGGGAATTTGTTGCCGTACTCGTCGGTGTGGGGTAGCCACGTGATGGTTATGCCGCTGCCTTTGTTTTCGTCAATGGGCGGCTTAAAGGGCAGCACGGCGCGGGTTTGCGGCATGCCGGTAAAGTAGGAGGAGAGCGCCAGCTCGGGCGACGTAGGGTCGTAAATGGTGAGCAGGTAGCCGTTGTGGCTGTCGTTGCTGTCGAACTTTCCGCTCACGCGCTGGCTGCGCCCGCCGTAGCTGGGGTGGCAGGCAATGCACGACTTGCGCACGTAAACAGGCCCCAACCCCGAGAATGCCATCTCCTCGGACGCCACGAAGCTCTTGTCGGAAATGCGCTCGCCGCGCATAAACTGCTTGTATAGCGTGGGGTCGGCGTCTATCACGGGCATGGGCTGCTTGTAGGCAAACGACGAGGTGATAAACACCGTCCCCGCCTTGCCGCCGGCGTAGTACTCTTCGCCGTACTCCTGATTGCCGTTGGTGTTGGCGCTGCCGTTGTCGTCGTCGGTGCAGGCGGCAGCCAGCGTCAGGCAGCATGCCGCTAAAAATAGCTTGTTGTTCATAAAAAACGGATAAGGTTATACATTCTACGTTGCCTGCCCGCAAAATCTTTTGGCGCTTGCGGAGGCGCTATCGCGCT
>JAITQP010000139.1 GCA_031288885.1 Prevotellaceae bacterium
TGTGTGTGTGTGTGTGTGTGTGTGTGTGTGTGTGTGTGTGTGTGTGTGTGTGTGTGTGTGTGTGTGTGTGTGTGTGTGTGTGTGTGTGTGTGCCTATTTCAATTAGGAATTGAGAATTAGGAACCGAGCGAAGCGAGCTCGTGAACTCCTTTAAAAAAAACACAGGGTGAACAATTAGGAATTGCGCAAAGCGTGCAACCATGCAACTGTGATTTTTATAATCACATAAATCATAGCCTATGGTTGGGTATGTGTTGTTGCACTTCATTTGAGTAACTTCGTAATTAGTTTTGCGGCAAAAGTATATAAAAATTTTCAACGAACAAAATATTTCTGCATTTTTTTTCAAAAAATCTTATAGGGCTTTACATAATTCTAACTCCCACAGAGAAGCCTACCCATGCTTTGGCGGCGATGTGGCTGTTGTTGACGCGAAAGAGGTGGTAGGGCACGGGCAGGTCAATGGAGCCGGATTTGTTGGGCTTGGTGTAGTAAACGGAAAACGTGGGGCCGGCAAATACGGCAAAATGCTTTGCCAGCTGCTTGCTGCCTGCTACGCGCGTTTGCGCCAGCATGTTTAGCCCGTCGTTTTTCCACGACCGGCCCGATAGCACGCTTTGCGATAATCCTTCTACGTTCAGCGCCCAGCCTTTGGGCAGGGCAATTTGCGCCCCCACGCCTCCTCCGGTCAGCCACAGGCGCTCGTCCCATTGGTAGGAGAGCTCCGCAAAGGTGTAGAACTTTTTTGTCCCTATGCGGTAGGCAAGGTTGAGCTGGTTGGCAAGCGCCACGCTAACCTCCAGCTCGTACAGCCCTCCCCTTCGCGCCACGTTCACCAAGCCAACCATAATGCCGTCGGAGGTGTCGCATATGTTGACCAAGCCTACCTGCACGCCTGCTCTTCGCGCTGCATTCAGCAGGCCTACCTGACAGCGGGAGGTGTCGGCAACGTTGGCTATGCCCGCCAGCTGCACCTTTGCGCTGTGCTGGGCAGCGTTGGCTATGCCCGCCGCCTGAAGGTTGGCGCGCTGGGCAACGTTGGCCATGCCCGTCAGCTGCGCCTTTGCCGTACCCTTACCGGCAAGGTTGGCCATGCCCGCCAGCTGCGTTCCGGTCACGCTGCCCAAGCTCAGGTTGGCCACGCCCGCCAGCTGCGCGCCCGACATGTAGCGGAGGTTCACGTTAACGCCGCACCCAAGCTCCGCCCCGCTTACGCCGCCGTTGACGCCGCACAGCCACGTGAGCGACGTCCGGTAGCCATACCGCTCCGTGTGCAGCTCGGGAAAGGAGAAGGGATAGAGCATGGTGAAAATTATGGGGTGAACGCTATCGCCGAGGGGCACGGCAGGCTGCGGCGCGGCAGCGGACGTGTCGGGTGGCGTAAGAGCAGGCAGCGTATCGGGCGCAGCGGCGGTGGGTGGCGCGGTGTCGGCGGCAATTTTCAGGCTTGAGGCCTGCCTGACGATTTCGTTGGCGGCTGTCTTTACGGCTTGCGCCGTGCTGTCGGCAACCTCTACCACAAGCGCAACAAGCTCTTTGCCTGCCTTGCCGAGCTCTTTGCCGGCTTTGCCGAGCTCTTTTCCGGCTTTGCCGAGCTGCCCCGAGGCAGCCGACGGTTGCTGCGGCTGCGCGCTGACGCTGACGGCAGCTGCCAGCGCAATGGCGGTAAAATACTTTTTCATTACTTCAGAATTTTTGGTGTTAGTAATGATAAGACAGCTGTCGAGCGTGGCGCCACTATCCGTGTAGTATAATTTTTTTACGTATCGCTGGTTGGTGATGTAGGCGTAACTCATCTCTCCGGCGCTGAGAGGCGGCGGCTCGGGGGTTGGCTGGGGGTATATCTCCACGCGGGGCTTGCGCAGGATAATAAACCTCCGGACGGTTTTGTACTCATACCCGCCTCCCAAAACCAGCCGGAGCGCCTCCCTCACGGGCAGGTTGTGCGCCTCCAGCGACGCCGCTCGGCGCACGTCAACCACCTGCGGGCTGTACGAAAATTGTATGCCCGCCTGCCGGCTGATTTCGTTCAGGATTTCCTCTACGGGCTGGCTGCGGGCGTGCAGCGTAACCGGCTTTTCCAGCACCGGCAACCCTTGCGCTGCGGCGCAGAGGAAAAGCAAAAGCAAAAGGCAGGCTGCGTAGCGTCGTTTGTTAGCGTTCAGCATTTTTTTCTGCGCTATTTACGGGTTGCAGCAGCAGCCGGTACGCGCCGTTGCTCTTCTCCACCTGCAGCCCCATTGTTTCGCTTATCACCTCCACCATTTCGTCAACATCTTCGCCGCTGAACGCTACGCTGATGACTTGGGCGGCAGCGGCAGCGCTGCCTACGCAAATGCTCACGCCGCACGCCCTGCTGATGAGCGCTACGGCTTCGCCCAGCGGCTTGTCCTTAAATACGAACGTTTTTGTTATGTAGGCGGTGGCGTTGGCGTCGGTTGGGGTGCGCCGGAACGCGTGGGTGCGCTTGTTGAACGATGCGGTTTCGCCCGCCGTTAGCGCAACGCCGCTGTCGGCCTCGGTGTAGAAGCGCACCTCGCCGCGCTGCACAAGCACCGTTACGCTGCTGTCCTCGGGGTATGCCTGCACGTTGAACGCTGTGCCCACATCCCGTATGAGCGTTTGTCCGGCGTGCACCACGAGCTGCCCGCTGCCTGCCGCCGCAACCTCAAAGAACGCTTCGCCCTCGAGGAGCAGCTCGCGCTTGCCGCTACCGTACTCGCCAACGCAGGACAGCTTGCTGCCTCTGCTCAAAAAAACGCAGGTGCCATCGCTCAGCGTGTGCTCCCGCACCTCGCCTGCGCTCTCGGCTACCAGCCGGATTTGCGGCGCAGCGTTTCGGCGGCTGCCGAGCTCAACCCAAGCAAGCGCAGCGCCCCCCATGAGCAGCGCCACGGCAGCGGCGTACCTCAGCAGGGGCGTCGCGCGCCTCCGCGCGGCGGCGCGCGGAGGCGGAGCGGCGGCGGCGGTTTGGTGCATGTGCCGCTCAAACGCAGCCCATGCTTTCTCCGTATCGGGCGTTACGTCCGACACGAGCGCGGCAAAGAGCCTCCGGTTTTGCTCCGATTCGGCAAGCCACGCCTGTAGCAGGCGTTGCTCCTCCGGCGTTGCCTCGCTGCCCAAGTGTCGCGCTATAGTGCGGTCAATATCCTGCGTCATGATTTGGTTGTGATGGTGTTTGTAGTGGTAGCCGTTGGCTACGTAAACTCGTGGAGCTTTTCGCGCAGCAGGCGCAGCGCCTTGCAGATATGGTTTTCCACCGTGTTGCGCGAAATGTTGAGCCGCTCGGCAATTTCGGGATACGTGAGCGCCTCCCGCCGGCTCAGCTCAAAAACGGTGCGGCACTGCTGCGGCAGCTGCGCCACGGCGCGCGCCACCGCCGCTGCCAGCTCGCTGTGCGCTACGTGCACGTCGGCGCTGTTGTGCGCGGCGCTGTGCCGGTGCGCGAAGTCGGCTTTGTGCGCTTCCCGCACCTTTTCGTGCTTCAGGCGGTTGAGGCAGCGGTTGTGAACAGCCCTGTAGAGGTAGGACTTGAGCGAAATGCGCACGTCTATCTCCGCGCGCTTGTCCCACAGCGTGCAGAACATTTTTTGCACCACATCCTCCGCCTCGTCCATGCAGCGCAGCATGGAGCACGCATAGTCGCAAAGCGGCGCATACCACGCCTTAAAAACAGCCTCGTATGCCCGATGGTCGCCGCGCTTGAGCTGCGCTATGGTATTCTCCGTACTTGTCACGTTTGCCTTTTATACGTAAAGGACAACCCAAAAGGCATCCACCACTACTTAGGAAACATTCAAATTATGCTAAATCAGCTTTCAGCCTACCGCGCTCCGTACTGCTTTTCGTAGTACTTTTCGTACTCTCCGCTCACCACGTGCTCCAGCCACGCTTGGTTGGCGAGGTACCAGTCCACGGTTTTTTCCAAGCCCTGCTCAAAGGTTACGGAGGGCGTCCAGCCGAGCTCGCGCTGAATTTTGGAGGCGTCGATGGCGTAGCGCAGGTCGTGTCCGGCGCGGTCGGTAACGAAGGAGATTTGCGCTGCCGACTGCCCGTCGGGTCGCCCCAGCTTTTTGTCCATGAGCGAGCACAGCAGGCGTATCAGCGCAATGTTTGTCCACTCGTTGTGCCCGCCAATGTTGTAGGTTTCGCCGTCTTTCCCTTGGTGGAACACGAGGTCGATGGCGGCGGCGTGGTCTTCCACGTAGAGCCAGTCGCGCACGTTTTCGCCCTTGCCGTAGATGGGGATTGGCTTGCCCGTTTTGATGTTGTTGATGGCAAGCGGGATGAGCTTTTCCGGAAAGTGGTTGGGGCCGTAGTTGTTGGAGCAGTTTGTTATCACCACGGGCAGCCCGTAGGTGTCGTGGTAGGCGCGCACCAGATGGTCGGAGCTGGCCTTGGAGGCCGAGTAGGGGCTGTGCGGGTCGTACTTGGTGTCTTCGGTAAAGAAGCCCGTTGCGCCCAGCGAGCCGTACACCTCGTCGGTGGAGATGTGGTAAAATCGCTTCCCCGCAAAGTCATCCTTCCACGCGCTCTTGGCGGCGTTGAGCAGCGTAACCGTCCCCACCACGTTGGTGCGGATAAACTCCATGGGGTTTACGATGGAGCGGTCGACGTGCGACTCGGCGGCGAGGTGGAGCACGCCGGTTATGCGCCGCTCGGCAAAGACCTGCCGCAGCAGCTCGGCGTCGCAGATGTCGCCCTTTACAAAGCTGTAGGTTGGCGCATCCTTTACGTCGGCAAGGTTTTCCAGATTTCCGGCGTACGTCAGCTTGTCGAGGTTGACGATGCTGTAGTCCGGATACTTTTTTACAAATCGCCGCACCACGTGCGAGCCAATGAAACCGGCGCCGCCGGTAATGAGAATGTTGTTCATAAAGCTGAAAATTAAAAGTTGAAAAT
>JAITQP010000154.1 GCA_031288885.1 Prevotellaceae bacterium
TTTTAATGATTAATGGTTAATGATTAATGATTAATGGCGCGAAGCGTGGAGGTGCGGCAACATCAGGCGCTCATTTTATAGATTTTTATGGGATAACGTACAATAGATTTTTGTGAAAATCGATTTATTAGTACGCGTAGCGTGCACACCCAGATGTGCACGCTACGCGCGTCCCGTTAAGGACGGAATGTTGGTAGAAAGTGCGTCCTCTAAGGGTGGTTTTTAGTAGTGTGGATTTGCCATTCCGTAGGAATGGTACGCTCGGTAGAAGCACGAATATCCACGCGCATTTTGCATCCTGTAGGGATGCATCCCTACAGGATGCAGGAAAGGCGGGGCGGGCATCGTTGCTACCGAGCGATGCATCCCGATGGGCTGCCCCGCGCCTATCCCGCATGTGGAGGCGTGGTGCGGTACGGTGTGCGTGCGGGTTTCAAGCTCGCCCTGCTGCCTGAAAGGCAGTATTTTCATAACCGTAGGTCAGCGACTTGCGGTTATGAAAATAAAGCCCTTTCAGGGCTTCCGTGCAACAACATCAATTCCCTCCACCATTAATCATTAATCACTAATCACTAAAAAAGATGGCTAAGAAAGATTTGAGCTACAATGAGGCTATAGGCGAGGTGGAAAAAATACTTGCGCAGCTGGAGAGCAGCACGCTGGACGTGGACGCCATGTCCGCCGACGTAAAGCGCGCCGCGGAGCTGCTGCAGCTGTGCCGCAAAAAGCTGCACGATACCGAGCTAAGCGTGAAAAAATCGATGGAAGAGGAGGAGTGAGCATGCTTAACGCAACCCATAGCATCCGGCAGCTCTACTTTAAGGATACCTCCTTTGCCAACCTGATGAACCGCCGCATTTACAACATCCTGATTATCGCCAGCCGCTACGATATCTTTATGCTGGAGGACGACGGGCGGGTGGACGAGCAGATTTTTAACGAGTACGTTTCGCTCAACCTGCGCTACCCGCCGCGCTTTACGCAGGCCTCAACGGAGGCGGAGGCGCTGGCGCTGCTGCGGGAGCGACCCTTTGAGCTCATCATCAGCATGCCCGCCGGCGACAGCGACACCTTTGAGCAGGCAAAGCGCATCAAGGCGCAGCACGCCAACATCCCCATCGTGGTGCTCACGCCCTTTTCGCGCGCCGTGTCGCAGCGCATCGCCAACGAGGACTTGAGCGCCATCGACTACGTGTTCAGCTGGCTGGGCAACGCCAACCTGCTCATGGCCATCATCAAGCTCATAGAAGACCGCATGAACGTGGAGAACGACGTGGCCGAGGCCGGCGTGCAGGTGCTCCTCTTTGTGGAGGACTCCATCCGATTTTACTCCTCCATTCTGCCGCACCTCTACCAGATTATCTTCAAGCAGTCGCGCTCGTTCATGACCGAAGCGCTCAACGACCACCAGCGCATGCTCCGAATGCGCGGACGGCCAAAAATTATGCTGGCGCGCACCTACGAGGAGGCCGTGGAGATATACAGCCGCTACAAGGACAACATGCTGGGCGTGATATCGGACGCCAGCTTTGAGCGCAGCGGGAAAAAGGACAAGCTGGCGGGCGTTGACCTCTGCCGCCACATCCGCGCCGTTGACAAGTTTGTGCCGTTTCTGCTCCAGTCGTCGGAGCGCGAAAACATCCGCTACGCCCGCGAAATGAGCGTGGGCTTTATCGACAAAAACTCCAAAACGCTGGAGCTGGAGCTGCGCGACCACATGACCAACGACTTCGGGTTTGGCGACTTCATCTTCCGCGACCCCGACACGGGGCAGGAGGTGGCGCGCGTGAGCAACCTCCGCGATATGCAGGACAGCATTTTTGACGTCCCCGACCGCTCGCTCATCTACCACATCTCCAACAACCACATCTCGCGCTGGCTCTACTCCCGCGCCATCTTCCCCGTGGCCGAATTCCTCAAAAACATTATCTTTGAGGGCGACAGCGACCTTGCGCAGGTGCGCCGCACCATTTTTGACGCCATTGTGCAGTACCGCAAGATAAAAAACCGCGGCGTGGTGGCCGTCTTCCAGCGCGACCGCTTTGACCGCTACTCCAACTTTGCCCGCATTGGCGAGGGGTCGATGGGCGGAAAGGCGCGCGGGCTGGCGTTTCTCGACTCCCTCATCAAGCGCAACACGGCGCTCAGCGAAATCGCGCTGCTGGACGTTACCATCCCCAGAACGGTGGCGATATGCACCGACATTTTTGACGAATTCATGGAGCAGAATAACCTCTACCCCATTGCGCTGAGCGATATTCCGGATGCGGAAATTCTCCGGCACTTTCTCCGCGCCAAGCTGCCGCGCCGCCTCATTCCCGATTTTATGGCGTTCATCGAGGCGGTAGACTCCCCCATCGCCGTGCGCTCGTCGAGCCTGCTGGAGGATTCGCACTACCAGCCGTTTGCCGGAATTTACAACACCTACATGACGCCCTACGTGAGGGGAAGCAAAACCGGCACGCTGTGCATGCTCCACGAGGCGATAAAGGGCGTGTACGCCTCGGCCTTCTTTAAGGACAGCAAGGCGTACATGGCGGCAACGTCCAACGTGATTGACAACGAAAAAATGGCCATCGTGCTGCAGGAGGTTTGCGGCAACGCCTACGGGCAGCGCTACTACCCGTCGTTCTCGGGCGTGGCGCGCTCCGTCAACTTCTACCCCATAGCGCAGGAGCAGCCGGAGGACGGCGTGGCAAACATCGCGCTGGGGCTGGGAAAGTACATCGTGGACGGCGGCGTAACGCTGCGCTTCTCGCCGCGACACCCGCAAAATATCCTCCAGCTGAGCACCCTCGAGCTCGCGCTGCGCGAAACGCAAACCAAGTTCTACGCGCTCGACCTCGCCCAAAAACACTTTGACCTCCAAACCGACGACGCCTCCAACCTGCTCAAGCTGCCGGTGTCCGAGGCCGAAAAGGACGGCACGCTCCGCCTCATTGCCTCCACCTACGACCCCGCAGACCAAATCATCCGCGACGGGCTCTACGAGGGCGGACGAAAAATCATCTCCTTTGCCAACATTTTGCAGCACGGCGCGGCGCCCATTGCGCAGGCGCTGGACATGGCGCTGCAGGTGGGGCACAGCGAAATGGGGCGGCACGTGGAGATAGAGTTTGCCGTCAACCTCTCCTACGACAGCGCTAAGTCCGGCACGCTCTACCTGCTGCAAATACGTCCGGTGGTCGATAGCCGCGAGGTGATAGCCGAAAACCTTGCCGCCATACCGCGCGAGCAGCTCATCATGGGCGCGGAAAACGCGCTGGGGCACGGCGTTACCGCCGACGTGTGCGACGTGGTGTACGTCAAGCCCGAGGGGTTTAGCGCGGCCAACAACCGGCTAATCGCCTCCGAAATCGAAACCCTCAACCGCCGGCTGACGGAGGAGGGGCGCGGCTACGTGCTGGCCGGCCCCGGACGCTGGGGCAGCAGCGACGCCAGCTTGGGCATTCCGGTCAAGTGGCCGCACATATCGGGCGCGCGCCTCATTGTGGAGGCGGGGCTCACCTCCTACCGCGTAGACCCGAGCCAAGGTACGCACTTTTTCCACAACCTCACCTCGCTGCGCGTGGGCTACTTCACCGTAAACCCCTACCTCGCGGAGGGCGGCGGCTTCTACAACGTGGACTTCCTCAACGCCCAGCCCGCCGTAACCGAAACGCCGCACATCCGCCACGTGCGCTTCAGCAAGCCTGTGCTCATAAAGATTGACGGAAAAAAAAGCATTGGCGTGGTGATGAAACCGGAAGAAAATTAATGTTTAATGATTAATGATTAATGGCGCGAGGCGTGCGGAGCGGAGGAACCTCCTTGCATACAGCCGCCGCCCCACTCGTATGCACGCACTCCTGCACTCCTGCACTCTTGCACGCACGCACGCACGCATGCATGCATGCCCACCTGCCCGCACGCTTCGCGTCATTGCGAGCGTAGCGAAGCAATCCAGAAACGTAGTGTTGCCAATCCAGCAGGAGAAGACTTTTAAGTCTTAAGGTCTTAAAAGTCTTGCCTTTCAGGCAGAAAGGAGAAGAGAGGGTGAGCGCTTACCCTAACAGGGTTTCAAGCCCCGTTAGGGTTGCTATGGTTACCTCACTTGGAAAAACTAAGGCAAAACCACGCGGAGGCCATTGCCATTGTGGAGAAAATTGGGAGCTAGGCTGTTGCGGGCAGCGACGCGAAGCCAGCCAGAGGTGGTAGCGTCGTTCCACTGGCAGCCGCGGAGCACGCGGTTAGAGCCGCTATCAAAGATATCGTAGCACCATTCCCATACGTTCCCTGACATATCGTAAATACCCAGCCTGTTCGGCTTTAGTTGACCTACAGGGTGGGTGCCTCCATTGGAGAAAGCCGCGCCGCTTGAGGAGCCGTTCCACCCTACCTCCTGAATATCGTCACTACCGCTGTACTTAAACTTCTCACATACCCCATTGTTACAGCCACGTGCAGCGTACTCCCACTCAATTTGCGTGGGCAGGCGGTAGCCGGCATTAGCGTTTACGTTCACCGTGCTGCATGCAGTGCAGTTGCCATCATCACCAATGTTGGCTAAAACAACATCGCTGTAGGCTGGCATCTTACCCGTCATCTCGCTCAGCCTGTTGCAAAAGGCTAACGCTAAATACCAAGTTATGTACTCCACCGGACGCTGGTCGTCGCAAGTTACGTTGCCGCAGTTAGCGCTGTTGAGAGCGCCGTTGGCAACGCCGCGGCTGCCACCAAAATAAAAGTAGTTCTCAAATTTAGTGCCCGCCATCACGGCGCGCCACTGCGCCTGCGTTACCTGATACTTCCCTATCTTAAAACCGGCTACCGTAGCCGTAAATTGGTCTTTAATGTTGTTGTTGCTACCGTTTAAGCCGAACTTGCTGCCATCTGTTCTGTCGGCGTCTATATCGGGGTGCCAGCCCAGCGTGGTTGTGCCGCCCACCACCTGCACCATTTCCGGCTCAAACCATTTCTGCTGCGGCGTTACGTTCTTACGCGCTCCGCGCTCTGGCCCGTCCAGCTGCCGCGATAGCGCTAAAGACACCCGCGGCAAGTCTGCGCTAACCACGCCCGTGCGAACGTAGCTGCCTCTGCCGGAAACCTTGCTGTCCTTTGCGTCGATGAACTGCGCATAAAACATATGGTCGCTACCTTTGACGTCATCCACCACCAAGCATATCGCAGATATGCCGTTGTCACGTCCCCACTCGGCAAGCGCGTTTCGATTTATGTTGCTACCGCCGCCGGCGTTGTATGCAGCTTGCAGTTCCGCGAGTTTATCGGCAGTATTCACAAGGGTGAGCGTGTATTGCCCGCCGGAGGTCAGGTTTGCGCCCAACTGCGTGGCTAACGGACTGACCAGCGTGTTGTCCATGTTGCCCACCACAAATACGGCCAGCGTGGGCTTGCCGGAGCCTTGCGCTCTGGTGGTCATCATGCCTACTGCCCCAACGAGCAGCAGCGCACAAAAAGAAATCTTGTAATTTTTTCTCATTTTTTTTGGGTTAATAATTAATTTAAAATGCTCAGGTTGTTAGACATTTTCCACAGCTCCAATGATTTATTTATTATCTTTGTAAGTTTTCCTTTACAAAAAGGCAAGGCTAACTACTCGCTCTACTGATAAAGATATGATAGTAGCCTCGCCGGCATCCCGCTTTTCATTGTCAAAGCGCGTGGGCGCTTTGTATGGATAGCGGAAGTTTAAGAATACAAGCAAACCACAATTTCGCAGCAGGTGGCTCATTACGACGACAAAGATATGGAATATTTTTCCATTTATCAAATACCTGCGGAATATTTTTCCATTTCACTCCGTTGAAAGATGAGTATTAATCTAAGAATAAAACAATTAAGAGAGAGCGAAAAGTTGTCAAAAAAAGATTTTTCTCTCAAGCTGGGTGTTGATAATAGCCAATATAGCAAAATTGAAAGCGGCAAGCTCATGCCAACCATACAGCTGCTAATGGAAATAAATTCCAGCTTCAACGCTTCTATTGATTGGCTACTTACCGGCAAAGGCGAGATGCTGCGGCAGCCGGAAGCTACAGCGCAGGAGGTGGCGTATGAGGATAAGTACCGTGCACTGCTGGAGCGGCACGTGGCTTTGCAGGAGGAGCACATAGCTTTGCAGAGACAGCTCGCTGCGCTGCTGGAGAAAATGAATAGCATCATAGAGCATAACATATCATGAAAGTGGCAAACTACGAATGGAACATAACAAGAAAGTGATGGAAAAAATTTCACCCATAAAGAAAAGGATTTTGCAATTCATTGAGAATATTGGTATTACAAAGGTAGTTTTTTGTGAAAAAACTTCCATTTCCTATGCAAATCTAAAGGGAAAGGGGTTGCAAAGCGAAATAGGAGGGGAGCAGATAGGTAAAATTTTATCCGTATATCAGCAAATATCTGCCGAATGGCTACTTACCGGCAAAGGCGAGATGCTGCGGCAGCCGGTATCTACAGCGCAGGAAGTGGCGTATGAGGATAAATACCGTGCATTGCTGGAGCGGCACGTGGCTTTGCAGGAGGAGCACATAGCTTTGCAGAGACAGCTCGCTGCGCTGCTGGAGGAGTAAGAAAAAATCGACTTTGTTGCAACGTTGCACGCCTTGCGCTGCACCGCAACCTCATTCCCAACCTAATTTTCTCTAACAAAGCTACCTCAGTAGCTCAAGGTTGCCCCCACATCTCCCAAACCTCATTACCTCATTAAGCACCATTTAAAATGAGGTAATGAGGTTGGGATATTTATTCATCATTCCTGCTACTGGGGTCGTTTTGTTGGGAAAATTAGGTTGTAAATGAGGTTTTCGCAAAGCGTGCGTCGCTGGATTAACTTCGTTTAGCCGCCGTTTGTCCATGCTCAATACGCTTCGCTCATGGCCATTACCTCCGCAAACATTTGCTCGTTGGAAAATCCCTGAATGTCGATGGATTTTGAGCGGCAGAACGATACGCACGTGCCGCAGCCCTGACACAAGCCCGGGTTGACCTTGGCTATGCGCTTGATGACGCTGCCGGCCCTGTCGCGTATCTCCTCGCGCTCAATGGCCTGATAGGGGCAGGCCGTTTCGCACATGAAGCAGCCCACGCAGGTCGAAAACTCCGGCGGCGCCGTGCGGTTTACCACCGCCACCAGCGGCTCGCGCGTCAGCTCGCTGTTGGAGAACAGCCCAATGACCTTGGCCGCCGCGCCCGACGCCATGCCTACGGTTTCGGGGATGTCCTTGGGCGCCTGACACGCCCCGCAGAGGTAAATGCCCGCGGTGTTTGTCTCCACGGGCTTGAGCTTGGGGTGCGCCTCCGCAAAAAAGTGGTAGGCGTCGTACGACACGTGCATTTTTTGCGCCAGCTCCTCCGAGCCTTGGTTGGCAACGCCGGCGCTGGCCAGCACCACCATATCCGCCTCAATTTCCACCGGTTTGCCGCCCAGCAGCGTGTCCGCCCCGCAGACTATCAGCTTGCCGTTCTTTTCGTAAACGCGCGCCACCCGCCCGCGGATGTAGCTCGCGCCGTCCTCCTCTATGGCGCGGCGAACGAACTCCTCGTAGCTTTTCCCGCCTGCCCGCACGTCCATGTAGAACACGTAGGGCTCGCCGTCGTGCACCTTGTGGCGGTAGAGCATGGCGTGCTTGGCGGTGTACATGCAGCAGATTTTGG
Source organism: Prevotellaceae bacterium (assembly GCA_031288885.1). Taxonomy (GTDB): domain Bacteria; phylum Bacteroidota; class Bacteroidia; order Bacteroidales; family UBA932; genus JAITMY01. Next base: position 7,651 of record JAITQP010000154.1, read on the forward strand.
AGCAGTAGGGGATGCCCTTGGCGGGGTCGCGCGAGCCTGCGCAGGCAATGAACACCACCTTTTTGGGCACCGCGCCGTCCGACGGGCGGCGGATTTCGCCCAGCGTGGGCCCCGACGCCGACGCCAGCCGCTCAAACTGCAGGCCGGTGATAACGTCCTTGTACTTCCCGTAGCCGTACTCGGGGAAAAAATCCGGCTTGAGCACGCTGAAGCCCGTTGCCACCACAATGGCGCCCACGTCTTCGGTGATAAATTCGTCCTCGCGGTCAAGCTCCACCGCGCCGGTGGGGCACACCCTTTCGCACACCTTGCACTTGCCCTTTTTGTAGTACAGGCAGTTTGCCCTGTCGATAACCGGCTTGTTGGGCACCGCCTGCGGAAAGGGGGTGTAGATGGCGCTGCGCAGCCCCAAGCCTTCGTTGAACTCGCTGGGGATTTTGCGCGATGAGCACTTGGTGGAGCACAGCCCGCAGCCGGTGCACTTCTTGTGGTCTACGCCTTTTGCCTTCAGGCGAATGGTGGCCTTAAAGTTGCCGATAAAGCCCTCCAGCTTTTCCAGCTCGGCGTAGGTAAGCAGCGTGATGTTGGGGTTTTGCGCCACGTCCACCATGCGGGGCGTGAGGATGCACTGCGAGCAGTCGAGCGTGGGGAACGTTTCGGAGAGCTGCGACATGTGCCCGCCAATGGACGGCTCTTTTTCCACCAAGATTACCTTTTGGCCGGCGTTGGCAATATCCAGCGCCGCCTGAATGCCGGCAATGCCGCCGCCTATCACCAGCGCTTTTTTGGCGATGGGCACCTTTATGGCGGCTAAGGGCTTGTTGCGCTTCACCTTTTCGACCAGCATGCGGACGAGCCCCACGGCTTTTTCGGTGGTAGCGTCGCCCTTGTCGTGCACCCACGAGCAGTGCTCGCGGAGGTTGGTCATTTCGCACAGGTAGGGGTTGAGGCCGGCCTCGGCGCAGGCTTTGCGGAACGTGGGCTCGTGCATTCGGGGCGAGCAGGCGGCAACCACCACGCCCGTCAGCCCTTTTTCCCTAACGGCGTCCTTTATGAGCGTTTGGCCCGGGTCGGAGCACATATACTTGTAGTCCGCGCTGACGGCTACGCCTTCAATCTTGGAGGCCTCCTGCGCAACCCTTGAGCAGTCAACGGTGGCGCCAATATTCTCCCCGCAGTGGCAAACAAATACTCCTATCTTTGACATAATTTTTTCTGCTTACAAATTTTTTACCTAAATCATGCTATGGAAGTCTTAAATGGTGGCAACAAATGTACAATAAATTCCTTTAGCGCTAAAAAGATTTTTCAACATTTTCAGCGCGCTGCGTACACCACTTTCCCGTTTACGAAGGTGCGGATAACCCTGTGCGAGAACGTGTGCCCTGCAAACGCGCTCCAGCCGCACCTGTGGAGGGTATTTTCGTTTGTCGCCTGCCACGGCGCGTCGGGCTTGACCAGCACGAGGTCGGCGGCGTAGCCCGCGCGGATGAAGCCGCGCCGGCGGATGCCGAAAATCCTTGCCGGCGCGTGGCACATGCGCTCCACCACCGTTTCGACGGAAAAAAATCCCTGCTGCGCCAGCTCCAGCATGGCCACCAGCGAGTGCTGTATGAGCGGCAGCCCCGACGGCGCGCTGAGGTAGCTGCCTTGCTTTTCGCCCAGCGTGTGCGGCGCGTGGTCGGTGGCGATGGAGGCCACAACGCCCGACGCCACGGCGCGGCGCAGCGCGGCGCGGTCGGCGGACGACTTGACGGCGGGGTTGCACTTCAGGAGCGCGCCCTTGGCGGCGTAGTCTTCGTCGCAAAACCAGAGGTAGTGCGGGCACGTTTCGGCGGTGATGTTTGCCTCGCCTGCGCCGAGCAGCTCCAGCTCGCGGGCGGTGGAAACGTGCGCCACGTGCAGCTGCGCGCCGTACCGCCGCGCGAGGCGCACGGCGTGCTCGGTGGCGGCGTAGCAGGCCTCCGCGCTGCGTATTTGCGGGTGCAGGGCAAAGGGAATTTGCGCGCCGTAGAGGCTTTTGTAGCGCTCCGTGTTTTGCCGGATGATGCTTTCGCTTTCGCAGTGCGCAACGATGGGCAGCCGGCACTCGGCAAAGAGGCGGCAGAGCAGCGGCTCGTCGCTCAGCAGCATGCTGCCGGTGCTGGAGCCCAAGAACAGCTTGACGGCAAACGCGTCGTCGCGGGTCAGGCGGACGAGGAGGTCGATGTTGTTGGCGGTAGCGCCAAGGTAGCAGTAGTAGTTGGTCAGGGCGCTCTGCGCGGCGAGGGCGTTTTTTTCCTGCAGCGCCGCCATGGAGGTTGTTTGCGGCAGCGTGTTGGGCATGTCGGCCACGGTGGTAACGCCGCCGGCAACGGCCGCGCGGCTTTCGCTGCCCCACGTGCCCTTGTGCGGAAAGCCCGGGTCGCGGAAGTGGACGTGCGCGTCAATCACGCCCGGGAGCAGCAGCAAGCCCGCGGCGTTGAGCGCTTCAACGTCGCCGCCAACCTCCGGCAGGGGAGGCTGCGCGCCCGCGTACACGCCCTGTATCGTCCCTTGGTCAACAAGCACGCTGCCGTCAAACGAAGCGCCTTCGTTGACAATCCGCGCCGAGTGTATGAGAAGCTTCAAAACGAATGATGAATGATTAGGGGTTGATGATTAATGGATAATGAATTGCAAAATTACGGAATTTATCAGAATTTACATAATGTAAGGGTGAATTTGAAAC
>JAITQP010000166.1 GCA_031288885.1 Prevotellaceae bacterium
GTTGGGAAAATATACGACCCCGCCACCGGCAGCACATTTGAGTACTGCAAGGACGGGCAGGCCGGAAAAGTTTCCACAAAGCTCTACAACCTCCTCCGCGCCATCCAGTACGGCGACGAGGTGGATAAATTCGGATGGATTGACTTCGTCTGAGTAAAAACACACAGCAGGTTTATGATTGAAAAAAAATCCATCACCACCGCCGTAGCGCCGGAAGTTGCCGTGCTGGTGGGTATTATCACCGAAAAGCAAACCGAACGGCTGTCGCGCGAGTACCTCGACGAGCTGGCGTTTTTGGCGGAAACCGCGGGCGTAATTACCCAAAAAATATTTACCCAAAAGCTATCCAGCGCTCACCCCAAAACATACATCGGCACGGGAAAAATACTGGAGGTAAAGGCATACGTTGAGGAGCACGGCGTGGATACCGTTATTTTTGACGATGAGCTTAGCCCCTCGCAGCTCTTCAACCTTGAGAAGCAGCTTGAGCGCAAGGTGCTCGACCGCACCAGCCTTATCCTTGATATTTTTGCCATGCGCGCCCGCACCGCCTACGCCAAAACGCAGGTAGAGCTGGCGCAGTACCAGTACCTCCTGCCGCGCCTCAAGCGCATGTGGACGCACCTTGAGCGGCAGCGCGGCGGCATTGGCATGCGCGGCCCCGGCGAGTCGCAAATGGAAACCGACCGGCGGATTATCCTCGACCGCATCTCGCGGCTCAAGGAGCAGCTCAAGAAAATTGACCGGCAGATGATTTCGCAGCGCAGCAACCGCAGCGGGCTGGTGCGCGTGGCGCTGGTGGGCTACACCAACGTGGGCAAGAGCACCATCATGAACCTGCTGAGCAAAAGCGATGTGCTTGCGGAGCACAAGCTCTTTGCCACGCTCGATACCACCGTGCGCAAGGTGGTGTTCAACAACTTGCCGTTTTTGCTTTCCGACACGGTGGGCTTCATTCGCAAGCTGCCCACGCAGCTGGTGGAGTCGTTCAAGTCCACGCTGGACGAGGTGCGCGAGGCCGACATCCTGATGCACGTGGTGGACATTTCGCACTCCAACTTTGAGGAGCAAATGAGCGTGGTGCAGCAAACGCTTGTGGATATTGGCGCGAGCGACAAGCCGGTTTACCTCGTGTTTAACAAGATTGACGCCTACAGCTTTGTTGAAAAAGACGCCGACGACCTCACGCCCCGCACCGACAAGAATATTCCGCTGGAGGAGTACATGAACAGCTGGATTGCCAAGAAAAACGCACCTTGCATTTTTATCTCAGCCGCCAACAAAACCAACATTGACCAGCTGCGCAGCGATATTTACAGGATGGTGAGCGAGGCGAGTGAAGGTAAGAGTTAAGATTTTCCCCTCTTAAGTGACATTGTTGCAACGGGACGCTGCCCCGTAGGGGCAGAATGTTGGTAGAACCGGCACGCCCCCACCTCTTTCCGTCCCGTAGGGACGGAACATCATAGGTAGCGGCGGCGGCTTTGTCGCCGCCGCCGTGCGAAAGGGCGTATGGTGATATGTGAGGAGGTTCTTCGCTTCGCTCGCAATGACGCGGCGTGCTGAAAGCAATTCCCCAAAATCACGTCGTTCAGCTTTTAGCGGCTCTGTCGATGCGCGATGTTTGCTGCAGGAGCGTGGCTACGCCGTCGTAGGTAAGGGAGTTTGCCCCGTCGGAGAGGGCTTTTTCGGGCTGCGGGTGTGCCTCAAAGAATATGCCGGCAATGCCCACCGCGGCGGCGGCGCGCGCCAGCACCGGAGCCAGCGTCCGGTCGCCGCCGGTGGCGGAGCCCAGCGCGCCGGGCTTTTGCACCGAGTGCGTAGCGTCAAAAATCACGGGGTAGCCCAGCTGCTTCATGATGTGCAGCGAGCGCATGTCCACCACCAAGTCGCCGTAGCCAAAAGAATTGCCGCGCTCGGTGAGCAGAATGTTGTGGTTGCCGGTGGAGGTTATTTTCCGGACGATGTTTTCCATGCTTTGCGGCGCAAGGAACTGCCCCTTTTTTACGTTCACCACCCTGCCCGTTTGGGCGCACGCCACCACCAAGTCTGTTTGCCGGCACAAAAAAGCGGGTATTTGCAGCACGTCGGCAACGGCGGCGCAGCGGGTGGCCTGCCAAGGCTCGTGCACGTCCACCAGCACGGGCACGCGCAGCTCCGCCTTGGCGGCGGCCAGAATGCGCAGCCCATCCTCCAGCCCGGGGCCTCGGTACGCCTCTATCGAGGTGCGATTTGCCTTGTCGAACGAGGCCTTGAGGATGAAAGGTTGGTTGTTTTCGTCGGCTATTTTTTTCAGCGCGCGCGCGGTGGAGAGATAGCCCTCCTCGCTTTCGATGATGCAGGGGCCGCCAATGTACGCCAGCGGCAGCTCGTTGGAGATGTCAACGCCCGGCAGGCGGACGGTTTGTTGTGTCATAGCTCAGTAGTTGATATGTGGTTTGACGTGCGCAAAGGTAGTAAAAAATAGTGATTAATGATTAATGATTAATGGCGCAAGTGTGCTCTCACCGCATTCGCAATGCCGTCCGCCCTTGCCGTCATTCCGACCGGAGCGCGCGAGGAACGAGCGCGCGCAGCGGAGAACCGGAGCGGAGTTCGGCGAAGCCAAACCTCCCCGCATACAGCTGTCGCTACACGCCTCGCGCCATTGCACGCTTCGCGTCGCCCCGACCAACCTCATTACCTCATTAAACACCATTTAAAATGAGGTAATGAGGTACTGTGTTTGCATCCAATTTTTTTCTATTAAAAAATATTATTATTTTTGCACTACCCAAAGGGAAAAGGAAGACCTTGCGCGCTACCTCGCGCGGGGCTCTAT
>JAITQP010000201.1 GCA_031288885.1 Prevotellaceae bacterium
ATTAATCATTAATCACCAATCATTAAATTATTTTTACTACCTTTGCTGGCATGTTTCAAACTTTGCATCTATGCAGCAAACCATTAAACTACGGAAAGGGCTAACCATAAAGCTGCGGGGGCTGCCGGAAAGAGTTCTCCCAAAATGTCCATCTCCACCGCCTTCTTACGCCGTTAAACCTACTGATTTTCACGGGCTAACGCCTAAGATGCTGGTGGCGGAGGGAAGCGCCGTAAAGGCGGGGACGGCAATTTTTTGTGATAAGTACAAACCTGAAATACTTTTTGCCTCGCCCGTGAGCGGCACGCTACAGCAGGTGGTACGCGGCGAACGCCGCAAAATTCAGGAGGTTGTAATCGTGCCCGACGGCCTCAACGAAAGCGAGCAGCATGCTGTCCCCGACTTGAGGGCAGCGTCGCGCGAGGAGGTGGTGAAGCTCATGCTGAGCGCGGGCGCGTGGCCGTTTCTGGTGCAGCGCCCCTACGGAGTTATCGCCAACCCGCAGGCAACGCCCAAGGCCATCTTTATTTCCGGCTTTGACACCGCGCCGCTGGCGGCCGACGCCGACTACCTCGTGAACGGCGAGGGCGCGCCGTTCCAAAAGGGTATCGACGCGCTGAAAAAGCTGACGTCGGGCAGCGTACACCTTTCGCTCTGCGCCGACTACCCTGCCAACAACACGTTTGAGCGCGCCAAGGGCGTGGAAATACACCGCATACGGGGGAAGCACCCCGCCGGCAACGTGGGCGTGCAGATACACCACATCGACCCCATCTGCAAGGGCGACGTGGTGTGGACTATTGCGCCCCAGCACGTGGTGGCGCTGGGGCGGCTCTTCACCGACGGCACGTACGACGTGGCAAAGGTCGTGGCGCTGGTGGGGCCGGAGGTCAAAAAGCCGCGCTACTACCGCATGGTTGCCGGCGCGTCGCTCAGCGGGCTGGCCGAGCTGGTCAACGACAGGGGCGAGCGCAAGCGCGTGATAAGCGGAAACGTGCTCACCGGCGCCAACGTGGGCATAAACGGATACCTCGGCTTCTACAGCAACGAGGTGACGGTCATCCCCGAGGGCGACCGCTACGAGCCGCTGGGGTGGCTGATGCCGCGCTTCAAAAAGCTGAGCATGTCGCGCACCTACTTCTCGTGGCTCATGCCGAGCAAGCAGTACGCGCTGAACACCAACCTCAACGGCGGGCGGCGCGCCTTTGTGGCCAACGGACAGTACGAGCGGGTGCTGCCCATGGATATCCTGCCGGTTTACCTGATAAAGGCTGCCTTGGCGGGCAACGTGGAGCGCATGGAGCAGCTGGGCATTTACGAGGTGGTTGAGGAAGACCTCGCGCTGTGCGAGTTTGTGTGCGCCTCAAAGGTGGAGGTACAGCAAATCCTGCGAAAGGGTATCGACCTGATGATGACGGAAGTCGGGTAGCTATTAGTTATTTTAGATATTAAAATGAAGTCACTACGGAATTTTTTAGATAACATCAAGCCCAGCTTTGAAAAGGGAAAGCGCTTGCACTTTCTTTATTCAACGTTCGAGGCGTTTGAGTCGCTGCTGTTTGTGCCCAAAACGGTCACGGGCGGCGGCTGCCACGTGCGCGACGCTATCGACCTGAAGCGCATCATGACGGTGATGATAGCGGCGCTGACGCCCGCCCTGCTGTTCGGGATTTGGAACGTGGGCTTTCAGCACTACCTGTCCATCAACCATGAGGTGGATTTTTGGAGCATTTTTGGGTACGGCCTCGGGAAGGTGCTGCCCATGCTGGCGGTATCCTACATCGTTGGCTTGGGGGTTGAGTTTGCGGTGGCGCAAATTCGGGGGCACGAGGTCAACGAGGGGTTTTTGGTTTCGGGAATTCTCATCCCCATGATCATGCCGCCCGACCTGCCGCTGTGGATGCTGGCGCTGGCCACCGCCTTTGCCGTCATCATCGGCAAGGAGGTTTTTGGCGGCACGGGGATGAACATCTTCAACCCTGCGCTGCTGGCGCGCGCGTTTGTGTTCTTTTCGTACCCCTCGCACATCTCCGGCGACGCCATATGGGTGAGCGGGCTCTTTGGCAGCGGGGAGGTGGTGGACGGCTTTTCGGGCGCCACGCCGCTGGCAAGGGCGTTTGCGGGGCAGCTGCCGTTCTCGGCCATGGAGGTCGAAAACATGTTTTGGGGATTTATCCCGGGCTCCGTGGGCGAAACCTCCACGGCGGCCATCCTGCTGGGCGCGGCGCTGCTGGTCTTTACGGGCGTAGGCAGCGGGCGCATCATGCTGTCGGTGGCGGCGGGCGGCTACCTCACGGGGATGCTCTTTAACCTGATTGGAGCCAACGACTACATGAGCATTCCGGCCTACCAGCACCTCCTTATGGGCGGCTTTGCGTTTGGCGCGGCGTTCATGGCAACCGACCCCGTAACCTCCTCGCAAACCAAGGCGGGCAAGTGGATTTACGGCTTCCTCATAGGCGCCATGGCGGTTACGATACGCGTGCTCAACCCAGCCTACCCCGAGGGAATGATGCTCGCCATTTTATTTATGAACGTTTTTGCTCCGCTGATTGACCACTGCGTGGTGCAGCTCCACATACGCAGGCGGCTCGGGCGGGCAAAGCAAGCTGTACAAAAGTAAACCATGAACAAGGACAGTAACAAATACATTTACCTGTACTCCATTGCGCTGGTGGTGATAGTAGCGACGGTGCTGTCGGTGGCGGCAACGCTCCTCAAGCCTTTTCAGCAAAAAAATATCGAGGTGGAGAAAAAGCAAAGCATCCTGCTCTCCGTCCACAAGGCGGCGGAGGCGGGAAGCGCGAAAAACAAGGCGCAGTACGTCGAAGCCGAGTACGAAAAGTACATCACCGGCAGCTGCGTTGTCAGCGTGCTGGGCGCGGCGCTGGAGGGCGACGCCTTTGCGGTCAGCCTTGAGGAGGAAATGGCAAAGCCGGTGGTTGACCGCAGGCTGCCGGTCTTCATCTGCACGGACGACGACAGCACGCTCAAGTACATCATTCCGGTGCGCGGCGCAGGCCTCTGGGGCCCCATCTGGGGCTACGTGGCGCTGCACAGCGACTTCTCCACCATTTGCGGCGTGGTGTTCGACCATCAGGGCGAAACGCCCGGGCTGGGCGCAGAGCTGGCAACGCCGGAGTTTCAGCGGCAGTTTGACGGAAAGCACATTTTTGACGCGGGGGCGGTGTTCACCTCCGTAAAAGTCGTGAAGGGCGGCGGCACGCAAGGCCGCCCGCACGAGGTGGACGCCATTTCGGGCGGCACCATCACCAGCCAAGGGATAGAGCAAATGCTGTGGGACAACCTGAACTACTACCGCAGCTTTTTTGAGCAGCAAGAGCAGCAGCGGCGCAGGTTAGCCCGCCAAAGGCAGGAGGAGGAGGAAGCATCCGCCGCCGCGCAGCAGGCCGTAGCCGCTGCACGGAGAATACCCAGACCTGTAGCCGCCCCACTGCCAACCGCCGACACTGCGGCAGACCATACCGCCGCTCCGGCGGCGCGCGCTGCCGACTCCGTCCCCAAAGCGGAGGCAAAGCGCGAAAACGCCACCAGCGACGCGACGCAACAGAATGTACAACAAGAAGCACCGCAAGACGTGCAACAAATAGAACAGCAATAAATGGAAAAAGAACCTTTGTTTTCGGCAAAAAACCTTAAGCTGCTCACCGACCCGCTGGCGCGCGTCAACCCCGTAACGGCGCTGGTGCTGGGCGTGTGCTCTGCGCTGGCGGTAACGGTAAAGCTGGAGCCGGCGGTCGTTATGGCCATTTCGGTAACGGCGGTGGTAGCCGTTTCCAACGTCATCATGTCGGCGCTGCGCAGCACCATTCCCAACCGCATTCGCATCATCGTGCAGCTGGTGGTAGTATCGCTGCTGGTCATCCTCGTTGACCAAATACTGCGCGCATTTGCCTACAGCGTGAGCAAGCAGCTGTCGGTGTTTGTGGGGCTCATCATCACCAACTGCATCGTCATGGGGCGCATAGAAGCGTTTGCGCTCGGCAACAAGCCGCTGCCGGCGTTCATCGACGGCATAGGCAACGGGTTAGGGTACGGCATTATACTCGTAACGGTGAGCTTTTTCCGCGAGCTGCTCGGGTCGGGCACGCTGTGGGGCTACCGCATTATCCCCAGCAGCTTTTACGTTGCCAACGGCGGCGTGTACGAAAACAACGGGCTGGTAATCCTGCCCCCCATGGCGCTCATCCTGCTGGGCATTATCATTTGGATACAAAATTACAAAAATGGGAGATACAGTTAACATATTCGTCAGGTCGATCTTCATCGACAACATGATTTTTGCGTACTTTTTGGGGATGTGCTCCTACATTGCCGTTTCCAAGAGCGTAAAAGTTTCGGCAGGCTTAGGGGTAGCGGTAGTGTTCATGCTGCTGATAACCGTTCCCGTCAACTACCTGCTCAACAGGTACGTGCTCAGCAGCGGCGCGCTGGCGTGGGTAAGCGCCGACCTCGAGGGCGTAGATTTGAGCTTCCTTTCGTTCATCGTATTCATTGCCGTCATCGCCTCCATTGTGCAGATAGTGGAGATGGTGGTGGAGCGGTTTGCGCCTGCGCTGTACTCGTCGCTGGGCATCTTTTTGCCGCTCATTGCGGTGAACTGCGCCATCCTTGGCGGCTCGCTGTTCATGCAGGAGCGCGGATACCAAACGCTCGGCGAGGCCGCGGCCTTTGGGTTGGGCTCCGGCGTGGGCTGGCTGCTGGCCATTGTAGGCATCGCCGCCATTCGCGAAAAGCTGGCCTACTCCAACGTCCCCGCGCCGCTGCGCGGGCTGGGCATCACCTTTATCATTACAGGGCTGATGGGAATTGCCTTCATGGGCTTTATGGGCGTCAAGCTGTAGCGGGCGGCAGAGGAGCAAGCGCATGGCAAGCGGTTTTGTACAGTCCAACGGGGCGCAAATTTACTACGAAGTGCACGGCGCAGCAACGTCCGGCGCAGCAGCGCCGCTGGTTTTTCTGCACGGCAACGGCGAAGACAGCCGCTACTTTGCCCCCCAAGTAGCCCACTTTGCGGAGCGGTACAAGGTTGTTACCATCGACAGCCGCGCGCACGGGCAATCCACGCGCGGCAACGGAGCGTTGAGCTTTGCGGCAATGGCCGGCGACGTGCTGGCCACGCTCAACCACCTGTCCATTGACCGCGCAGCGGTGGTGGGCTTCAGCGACGGCGGCAACGCTGCGCTCCACGTGGCGCTGGCGGCGCCGGAGCGGGTACAGGCGCTGGTAATAATAGGCGCAAACTTATTCCCGCGAGGGATGAAAGCGGGCGCGCACCTTTTTATCACCGCAGGCTACGCGTGGCGCTGCCTGAAGGGGATATTTTCAAAAGCGGCGCGGGCAGCCCGCGAGCGGTGGGCGCTGATGGTCTTCCACCCGCGCCTCACGGCGGACGCAATTTCGGCCATCCACGCGCCAACGCTGGTGGTTGCCGGCGAGCACGACGTGATACGGGAAAGCCACACGCGCCTGATAGCGTCCGCCATTCCGGCGGCAACGCTGAAAATCATCCCCCGCGCCGACCACTTTCTAACAAGCAAAAAACCCGACGTATTCAACGCCATAGTAGAGAAATTCTTAACCCAATTATAGCACAAAAACATGGTAACAACGATAGCAATACTCGTTTTTTTGGTAATCATTCTGCTGCTGGTATCGCTGCTGCTCTACGCCAAGCACAAGCTCACCCCGCAGGGCGAGGTGGAGCTGGACGTCAACGGCGGCGAGCGCAGGCTGCGGACGTCGGCGGGCTTTAGCCTGCTCGCCTCGCTGTCGGCCACCGGCGTTTTCCTGCCCTCCGCGTGCGGCGGCGGCGGAACGTGCGGCCTGTGCAGGTGTCGGGTGGTGAGCGGAGGGGGAAGCATCCTCCCCACGGAGGTCGGATTTTTTACGCGCCGGCAGCAGCAAGACCGCTGGCGGCTGGCCTGTCAGGTGAAAGTGCGCGAAAATCTGGCGATAAAAATTCCGGAGGAAGCTTTAGGCGTAACGCAGTGGGAGTGCGAAGTGGTGAGCAACCGCAACGTTGCCACCTTCATCAAGGAGCTCGTGGTGAAGCTGCCCGCAGGGCAAACGCTCAGCTTCAGGTCGGGCGGATACATCCAAATCAGCGTCCCCGCGTGCGAGGTTGATTTTTCGAGGGATGTTGAGGTGGAGCCGGAGTTCCGCAAGGATTGGGACAGGATGAAGATTTGGGATTTGAAGATGAAAAACCCCGCGCCAACGTTCCGCGCCTACTCCATGGCCAACTATCCGGCGGAAAACAGCGTCATCATGCTCAACGTGCGCATAGCCACGCCGCCGTGGAGCCGCGAGCAGGGTTTTGCCGGCGTCAACCCGGGCGTGTGCTCGTCCTACATCTTTTCGCGCAGGGCGGGCGACAAGCTCACCATTTCGGGGCCTTACGGCGAATTTTTCCTGCGCGACACGCCCGCCGAAATGATGTTCATTGGCGGCGGCGCAGGCATGGCGCCCATGCGGTCGCACATTTTCCACCTCTTTCAAACCCTCAAAACGGGGCGCAAGGTGACCTTCTGGTACGGCGCCCGCTCGCTCCGCGAGGTGTTCTACGAGCCGCAGCTCAGGGAGATAGAAAAGCGGTTCCCCAACTTCAAGTTCACCATTGCCCTGTCGGAGCCCCAGCCCGAAGACCGCTGGACGGGCGCCACCGGCTTCATCCATCAGGTCATCTACGACCAGTACCTCCACGCGCACAACGCGCCCGAAGACGTTGAATACTACCTCTGCGGCCCCCCCATGATGACCGCCGCCACCACCAAAATGCTCTACGACCTCGGCGTCCCCGACGAAATGGTAATGTTTGATGATTTTGGCAGCTAATCAATGATTAATGATTAATGACGCAAAGCGTGCGGCGCATTGTAGGGGCGGGTTTTATATTAAGTCCAATATATTTTTACAAATGGGAAAAAAACCTTATCTTTGCCGAAAAAGATTATTATGTCAAGAGTTAGAGTAAGCGTATTAGCCGCAGCCGAGAAGATAAAATCCGAGCTGCGCAAGGATGAGAAATTTTCACAGGGCGTACGGCTGTATGCAAGGAGGTTCCTCCGCTCCGCGCGCTCGTACCGCGCGCGCGTCGGTCGGAATGACGGGCAAGGGCGGGCGCGGGTGGTGTGCATCGTAGGGGCGGGGTTTTAAACCGCCCCGACGAAGCACACGCCGCGCGCCCATAAACAATAATCAATAAACAAGAAACACGAACCACTGCCCCCGTAACTTATTCGTTTCATTTTATTCTTTGCTTTGTCATGCTGTTGTAATACCGAAAGCGGAATTTTGCACCGGAATTATTACTACTAACTGATAAAAAATTGATTATGAAACGA
>JAITQP010000204.1 GCA_031288885.1 Prevotellaceae bacterium
CAATTTTGCGCAGTGTTGTTTTGTTTTTGTAGAGGCTTGTAATCTCGTTACATTTTCATTACCTTTGTAAGTCGCTTAACGTTAACACTACTCTCTACTATGTCGCTCAAAGAACAACAACAGGAAGTCAAGTCCAAAGCCTACGCCGAAGCTATTCGATACATGGACAACGCTAAGGAAACCCTCAAAAAGGCCGGCAAAGAAGACGGCCGTTATGGCGATGTTAAGTATGTTCGCACAGCCTGTGGCACTGCCTACAATGGCGTACTCATGGCCATGGATGCGTACCTTTTCCTCAAAGGTGTAGAGCAAAAAAAAGGGCGTAAATCCATAGAGTACTACACCTCGAACATCAGCAACCTCGACAAAAAATTGCTGAGCGATGTAAAGGATGTTTACAGCATTCTGCACTTGTCCGGATATTATGACGGCATACATGATGCAATGCTCGTAAAAAGAGGCTTTGACATGGCCTATCAGATAATCGACAAAATCAAACCAGACTACTTACCGGAGCAATCGACGCTCGGCAAGCTGTCGCTGCTAAAGCGGTTGTATTCTTTCTTTTTTTTAAATAAAAATGCAATATCACAGCTACTACAAGTCGTTTAACGTTAACACTACTCGCTATGTCGCTCAAAGAACAACAGCACGAAGTCAAGTCCAAAGCCTACGCCGAGGCTATTCGCTACATGGACAACGCTAAGGATGTCCTCCGAAAAGCCAATAAGGACGGTAAGTACTATAGCGACAGGAAATACGTACGTATGGCCTGCGGAACTGCCTACAGCGGTATCCTCGTTGCGCTTGACGCCTACCTCGTCCTGAAGGGAGTGCCTGAAACCAAAAAGAAATCTATTGATTTCTACAGGAAAAATATTGCCTTGCTCGACAAAAGTCTGCTACGTGACCTCAATAGCGCCTACGATATTTTACACTTAGACGGTTATTACGAGGGCAGGCTGCGCGCCGATGCCATAAAATTAGGTCTCGACATAGCCTACGAAATCATTGACCAAATCAGTCCTCCGGACGGCACCTCCTACCCTGCCGCCACTCCGCGCCGTCCGGCGCAACCCATATTTTCCGGAGCGCTGTTTGTCCCCTCGCTGCTGCTGTGGGTAGCGGGCTTTTTGCGCCTTGCCGCTAACGCTTTTGCTGCATCTTATGAGCTGAGGTTGCCGTCGCGCTCTTTTAGCGCTAACGGATTTTTTATCATTTGCGCAGCTCTTGGTGCGGTTTGATATTTTTTGTACTTTTGGAAGTTTTTGCGCAAAACCCCCAAACGCTATTTTACTTCGCGGCAAAAACATTAACACCATAATCCAAACAAATGAAAGTAGATGTTGTCATTGGCCTGCAATGGGGCGACGAAGGAAAGGGAAAAATTGTGGACGTGCTCACGCCGAAGTACAAAGTGGTAGCCCGCTTTCAGGGCGGCCCCAACGCCGGACATACGCTGGAGTTCGAGGGCAAAAAATTTGTCCTCCACACCGTTCCCTCCGGCATTTTTCGCGAAAATTCCATCAACATTATCGGCAACGGGGTGGTAGTTGACCCCGTTATCCTGATGGAGGAAATCAGGAAAATCAACGCCGCCGGCCTGCCTACCGAGGGCAAAATCCTGCTCTCCAAAAAGGCGCACCTCATTCTCCCCACCCACCGCATCCTCGACGCAGCGCAGGAAGCCGCCAAGGGTGGCGCAAAAATCGGCTCCACGCTCAAGGGAATAGGCCCTGCGTACACCGACAAAGTCAGCCGCAGCGGGCTGCGGGCAGGCGACGTGCTCCACCCCAACTTTGCCCAAAAGTACGACGCGCTCAAGCAAAAGCACGTGGCGCTCCTCAGGCAGCTCGCCTACCCGTTCAGCGTAGAGGAGCAGGAGCGCGAGTGGATGCAAAGCGTGGAGCAGCTGCGCGCCGAGTTTACCATTATCGACAGCGAGTACGAGGTCAACGAGCTGCTGAAGCAGGGCAGCATTCTGGCCGAAGGCGCGCAAGGCTCCATGCTCGACGTGGACTTTGGTTCGTACCCGTTTGTGACCTCCTCCAGCACCGTGTGCGCGGGCGCCTGCACGGGGCTTGGCGTTGCGCCAAGCAAAATAGGCGAGGTGATAGGCATCTTTAAGGCGTACTGCACGCGCGTTGGCAGCGGGCCTTTCCCCACCGAGCTGCACGACGAGGTGGGCGAGCAAATGCGCCGGCAGGGCAACGAGTTTGGCTCCACCACCGGCCGCGCGCGCCGCTGCGGATGGCTCGACTTGGTGGCGCTCAGGTACTCCATTATGGTGAGCGGCGCCACGCAGCTCTTCATGATGAAATCCGACGTAATGGACAACTTTGACGCTATCAAGGTGTGCGTAGCCTACAAAATCAACGGCGCCGCCACCGACCGCTACCCCTACGAGGTTGACGCGCCGGTTGAGCCGGTGTATCAGGAATTTCGGGGGTGGAAAAAGCCCACGTCGGGCTGCCGGACGGAAAACGATCTCCCGCAGGAGCTCCTCGGCTACGTAAAGTTCATAGAGCAGCAGACGGGCGTCCCCGTGAAGTTTATCTCCGTAGGCCCCGACAGAAGCGAAACCGTGCTGCGATAGCTACTGAAAATGCAGAATTGATTGTTAAACCCCAAAAAATTATAGCAATGACAAAGTATGAAATCCGGCACTCGGCACATCCTGCCGACGCCAAACGTTACGACACGCAGCGCCTGCGCGACGAGTTTCTGGTGGAGAAGCTCATGGAAGATGACACGGTGCACATGGTTTACACCATGTTCGACCGCCTGATTGTGGGGGGAGCCGTTCCCCGCACCAAAAAGCTGGAGCTCGAAGCCATTGACCCGCTCAAGGCGCCATTTTTCCTGCACCGCCGCGAGCTGGGCGTCATCAACGTGGGCGGCGCGGGCACGGTGAGCGTTGACGGAAAAGAGTTCACGCTACAGTACAAGGAAGCCCTCTATCTGGGCAGCGGCAACCGCCGCGTGCTGTTCGGGAGCGTAAACCCCGACAAGCCCGCGCACTTCTACTTCAACTCCGCGCCCGCGCACAAGAGCTGCCCCGACAAGCACATCACGCTGGCGGATGCGGTGGTGGTCGACACCGGCTCGCTCGAAACCTGCAACGCCAGACGCATTAACAAGCTAATCGTAAATCAGGTGCTCGAAACCTGCCAGCTGCAAATGGGCATGACCGAGCTGAAAGTTGGCAGCGTGTGGAACACCATGCCGCCGCACACCCACTCGCGCCGCATGGAGGCCTACTTCTACTTTGAGGTGCCGCAGGGGCAAGCCGTGTGCCACTTTATGGGCGAGCCCACCGAAACGCGCCACATCTGGATGCTCAACGAGCAGGCGGTTATCTCGCCCGCATGGTCTATCCACTCGGCGGCAGCCACCAGCA
Organism: Prevotellaceae bacterium; assembly: GCA_031288885.1. GTDB lineage: Bacteria > Bacteroidota > Bacteroidia > Bacteroidales > UBA932 > JAITMY01. The sequence continues at coordinate 3,401 of JAITQP010000204.1, forward strand.
ACTACATTTTCATCTGGGGTATGGCCGGCGAAAACCTCGACTACGGCGACCAAGATTTCACCACGCCCGACGCGCTAAGGTAAGCTTTGGGCTTCAGCTTTCAAGCTTCGGATTTAAAAAAAAGGGGTTGCCCTGCTGGGGCAGCCTCTTTTTTTTCATCGCTTAGGGCTTCTGAAGCGGGCTACCGGCGGGCAAACCTGCAACTTATTGTTAACTTCATTTTGCGGATAAAAAATTTTTTTTTACTTTTACGCCTGAAAAATAGCATCCAATTCTTAACTGAATGAAAGCAACACGACATACTCCTATCTTCTTACACGATGACAATCCGGCGCGGTGGTGCGCCGCCCATTTTTCTGCGGTAAATTTTTTGACAGGTAGATTTACCCCCCCCCCCCGTTAAAATTATTGATAATCAACTATTTATATATTATTGAGCGGCAAATACTTCAATACGCGCCTGCTGGTACTGAATTTAAATTCGCTACTCACGCTCAACCCAAAGATTGAAAAATGATTACAAATATGTTACGTTTACCACCCTCCTAACCTAAAATTTCCAACCCCTTAAGCTTTCCGCCATGTGGGCTGTGCTTCTGCCGGCGCCGTTGCGGAGGATGAGGCGGCGCTCTCGGTTAACTTAACATTATAGTATGATTTTTCTTGCAAGTCTTTCTATTTTTTTTCCTACATTTGTTGCCTTAATTAAGGCGATAGGTGATTATAAGTAGAACTTGCGCTAAATTAAAGGTCAGCTTTGTGTAAATTTTGTGCAGGCATTTTTCTCCATCGCTTTTGTATAGCTTGGTTATCGGCTCTAAATTACGACTATTTTTTATTTTTTTAATTCTCTAATATATAGATTTTTATGGAAAACAATTCTACCAAAAGCAATGTCGAAACGGAAATAGATTTGTGGGACATTTTACAAAAGTTTGGAAGCTGGTGCTCCAAAGTTATCCTTGCTCTTCTTACTTTTCTTTTGAGAAAAAGCGTTTGGCTTATCTGCTTTTGCTTTGCAGGCGTAGCGGTTGGCGGCGTTTTGTACACCATCAGCAAACCCAACTACAGCGCGCAGATGCTTGTGCAGATAAATGTAGCGGACAATTTTTTCTACGTAAACCTGATTAACGAGAATTTGGCGGCGAGGAGTATTACGGGCCCGCGGGATTTGGCGCGGAAGCTGGGTGTTGCGGAAGACATGGCCAAGCAAATTAAGAACATACAAGCGTACCACGGTGTTGACTTCAACAGTGACGGAGTATCCGACGCAATGGACGAAAAAAACGAATACGTTGCCTCCAGAGATTCGACAAAAGCCTCCAAAGTACTTCACCACGTGTTTTACGTTCGCACGCTGGCATCCTCTCAAGAGGTGCTTCCGCATATCCGGAAAAGCGTAATAGATTTTATCCACAAAAACGACTTTGTGCAGCGCCACAATACACGGCGCATAGAGGAAATCAACGAGCAGATAAGCTACCTGCACCTGCAAATAAAACGGCTGGACAGCCTGCAACAGTATGAATATTTCCTCAAAGGAAATACCAAAAAGAACGCCGGCGCCGGACAGTTCCTTGTGCTGAATGAGCAGGCACAGTCGCTTTACCACAACGATTTGATTAGCTTGAACAACCAAGTATTGGATAAAAACACGGTGCTGCGGCTTTACTCGGAGCCGATTGCAGTTGTTCAGGATTTTGCGGAGGTATCCCGCCGGAAAAACGGGCTGATGTTCTACGTTAAGCCGCTCGCCCTAAGCTTTTTCCTCATAGGGTTGCTTTTACTCATCATTTGGGATTACAGAAAGCCGCTCGTGAGGCTGTATCGCGAACGGACGGCGTGATTTAGGCCTCAGATTTTCAAAATCCTGCTCAATGGTTGAAATTATGTAAATCAACTTTCAGAAACCATGAAAACAACAAAAATTTCCCTTGCCTTGCTGTCATCGTGCATGGCGGTTGTTGTCGGGGCGCAAAGCCCTGCGACGCAAGGCTTGCCGCGCGAGGAAATCAGCCTCAACTTCGGCTGGAAATTTCAGCTGGGCAACGCCGACGGCGCTAAAAGTATCGCCTTTGACGATAGCGGCTGGCGCGATATTGACCTGCCTCACGACTTCCAAATAGAAATGCCGTGGGACAAAACGGCGCGCGGAAATCGCGGCTTTAAGCAAATGAGCGACGCGTGGTATCGTAAAACGTTTGAGGCAACGCCCGAGTGGAAAGGCAGGCGCATTTTGCTCGACGTGGAGGGGATAATGTACGTGGGCGACGTTTACGTCAACGAAAAGCTTGTGGGGAAAACCGACTACGGCTACCTTGGCTTTGAGGCGGATATTACCCAGCTCGTGAGCTACGGGGGCGCCAACGTGGTTGCCGTGTACTGCTCCACGCAAAAGGACGAAAACTCGCGCTGGTACACCGGCGGCGGGCTTTACCGCGAGGTACACTTGGTGCTGAAAGACTCCATTTCGGTGGCGCGAAACGGCGTTTTCGTCACCACGCCGAAAATCACGGACGGCAACGCCGAGGTGAGCGTTCAGGTGGAAGTTGAGGGGCTGAGGGGGCGAAAACATAACGTGAGCATCGAGGCAAAGATTTTTGCGCCGGACGGAACGCTTGTTGGGCAAAGCAGCGCAGCAGCGCCGGCAAAAACAAAAAAGCAAACGGAAGAGGTGCTTTTGCCACCCCTGAGCATACCCTCGCCGCAGCGCTGGAGCTGCGAAACGCCCCACCTCTACACCGCCGAAATCACGCTCGTCAACAACGGAAAAATAGCGGACAAAGTCACCGAACAGTTTGGCGTCCGTACGCTGGAGTACTCAAAGGAGTTTGGCTTTAAGCTCAACGGCAAAAAGGTATTCCTCAAAGGCGTTGCCAACCACCACGACTTGGGCGCGGTGGGCGTTGCCGCCTACGACAGGGCAATTGAGCGCTACTTTAAGCGGCTGAAAGAATTTGGCTACAATCACGTGCGCACGTCGCACAACCCCTACTCCAAGTCGTTTTTGCGCTTGGCAGACAAGCACGGGGTGCTAATCACCGACGAGCTCTTCGACAAGTGGAGCCGGCAATATACGGGCGGACGGGCGTCGTTTGCGGAGTTGTGGTACAAGGCTGTTCCCGAGTGGGTTAAGCGCGACCGCAACCATCCCTCCGTCATCCTGTGGAGCTTGGGCAACGAGCTGCAAATTGCGGAGGATTGGACGGGCTTCCCAACGGGCGACTGGGGCGTAACCGGATACCGTATCCTTAACGTGCTGCTCAAGCGCTACGACCCCACGCGCCCGACCACCGTCGCCATGTTCCCCGCCCGCGCCAACGCAGTAACCAAAGAAGACCCCGACTTTAACGTAAACGTCGTACCTCCCGAGCTGGCCACCATTACCGAAATAGCAAGCTTCAACTATCGCTACATGAGCTATCCGGACTACTTGAAGCACGCGCCCAACATGATTATCTACCAAAGCGAGGCAACCTCCAACGAGCTGCTTGCGCCGTACTTTGGGATGGACAGAGCGCGAATGGTAGGCCTTGCCTACTGGGGCGCAATGGAGTATTGGGGCGAATCGTACGGATACCCGCGCAAAGGGTGGGCGTACTCGTTTTTTAACCACGCGCTGGAGCCTTTCCCGCAGGCATACCTCATAAAAACGGCGTTCTCCGACGAGCCGCTCGTGCGCATCGGCGTGACGGACGAAAAAAGCGAAACAAAGGAGTGGAACGACATAATAGTGGGAAAAATACCCATCTCGTCGCACTGGAACAGGCAGGAGGGCAAATCGTACGATGTTTACACCTACACCAACGCCGAAGAGGTGGAGCTGCTGGTAAACGGGAAATCAATCGGGGTAAAGAAAAACGACACAACGGATATCACTAAGCGGAACATAATTCTGTGGGAGAAGGCGCCCTACCGCGCCGGCGCCATTACGGCAGTTGCCCGAAACGCAGGCAAAGAGGTTGCCCGGCATACGCTCGAAACAACCGGAAAAGCCGTTGCGCTCAAAATGGAGGTGGAAAACCCCGCCGACTGGCAAGCCGACGGGCTTGACTTGCAGTACGTAAAAGTTTACGCCGTGGACAAGCATGGGCGCACCGTTCCCGCCGCCACCGGCGAGGTAACGTTTGAGGTTTCGGGTGCAGCGCGGCTCATTGCCGTGGACAACGGCGACCACTCAAGCGACGAGCTCTTTGCAGGCAACACGCGAACGCTGCACAACGGCTTTGCAATGGCCATCCTGCGCTCCTCTCAAGCAGCAGGAGCGGTTAGCATAAAAGCAACCGCAGCAGGGCTGAAAAGCGCCGGAGCAACGCTGAAGACAAAGTAGGGTTGCGCTAACCGTATAATCTGAAATCCCAACCGTTACGTCCGGCAAGCGTAGTGGTAGCTCGTCAGCCGCTCTATAGGGTAGCGCAGGATTTCGAGCGACGTAATGCCATACTTCTGCGCCACGTCTTTTAGCATATCGGAAAAGAAAAAACCCACCGAGCCCACCACCCCAAGCCGACGACCGACGCTGCACAGCGGCTTTACGTGGCTGTCGAAAAAGTTGTTGAGCGACCGGCAAACCAAGTCGCGAACAAAATCGCTATCCTTATTCCTCTCCAAAACCGCCGAAAATCCGGCGAGGTACTCCGCCGGCGCGTCGCCGTGGTACACGGCTTGCAGCACCTGCTCGCGCGTCAGCCCGCGCAGCTCCGGCTGGCGGGCAAGCGAGGGCGGGAGCTGCCCGTAGAAGTAGGCGCGCAGCAGGCGTTTGCCCATGTCGGCGGCGCTGCCCTCGTCGCCCATGATGTAGCCAAGCGCGTTGGAGTGCTGCACAATGTTGCAGCCGTCGTACACCCCGCACGAAGAGCCGGTGCCGAGCACCGCCACCAAGCCGCTTTCGCTGCCAAACAGCGCCCGCGCCGCTCCCAGAAAGTCGGGCAGCACCGCTATCTCTGTCTGCGTGAACAGGCCGGCGAGCGCCTCCGACAGGGCGCACGTGGCGGAGGTTTGCGCGCAGCCTGCGCCGTAAAAAAACAGCAAGCGAGGCTGCACCTCTTGCAGCGCGTGCGGCACGCGCTCCCTTACCAGCGTCGGCAGGCTGCCCTGCACCGCGTGCAGCGGGTTGATGCCTCTGCCGGCAAAGTTTTGGTGCGTACCGTCGGGGAGCACAAGCCGCCAATCAGATTTGGTAGAGCCGCTGTCAACAATGAGAAGCATAAAGAATTAAGAATTAGGAATTAGGAATTAGGATGTTGCAACAACGCCCCTCTCCCCGTCATTGCGAGCGTAGCGTGCGTCTCCGTTAATGTAAATTTTATTGGACTTTATATAATCAAATTAAAGCCCTACGGGCTAATGGTGATATAAAAGGGGGCATGGTTTTCTATTGATATTGTTCCCCTACGGGGAATGGCGAAGCCCTCACCGAAGGTAATCGTCACTCTTAATTCGTAATTCCTAATTCCTAATTCGTAATTCCTAATTCTCCATCTCCTCATTTCATCGTGAAAAATCTGTGGTTTATCGGGAATTTGCCAAAGCGTGCAGAATATTTGTTGGGCAGGCGCAGGTCAATCGGTAGCTTTGACAGACGTCAAAACCATGTAAAGTAAAGTTATGAAAACATTTCGCATATTCACCATTCGTACATTCATCTTAGGCATGATTTTTATAGCGTCGGGCGTGCTGCTGCTGCTGTTTGACAGCGGCGCGCTGCCGGCGACCTACAAGCCTGTTATCTTTTCGTGGCAAATGCTGGTGAGCATCATCGGCGCTACCTGCCTGTTCATCCCCCACAAGTTTTGGGGCGGCCTGCTGCTCATATTCATCGGAGGATTTTTTACGCTGCTTGAGTTCAACGACTCGCTGAGCTTTCTCAAGGGCAACATTTGGGCGGTTGTCGCCATCATTGCGGGGCTTTTTGTGATGTTCTTCCCGCTTTTTCACGTGCGGCGCTTCCACAAGCTGCGCAACCACGCCAACCGGATGAAAAACCTTTCGGAGGAGCAGCGCAGCAAGCTGTTTGACCGGTACCGGAACATTTACCACCACAGCCACCCCGCCGGCTGCGCAAGCAGCGCACGGACGCGCTTTTCGCACCACTTCCCCAACGGCGGCGGCGCGGCGTGGCGGTCAAACACCTCCGGCTCGGGCTACTTAGAGTACCACACGGTGGTGGGCAGAGCGCACGAAAAGGTGAACATAAAGGACTTTAAGGGTGGCGAAATCAACTGCGTATTTGGCGGCGTGGAGCTCGACTTTAGCGACGCCCAGCTCGCCGAAGGCGTACACACGCTGGAGATAAACTCGATATTTGGCGGCGTGGTGCTCTACTTCCCCATCGACTGGTGCGTGGAGGTGCGGCAAAGCCAAGTCTTTGGGCACTTTGGCGACAACCGCCCCAAGCTCACCTTTGAGGTGGACGAAAAGCGAATGCTCATTCTGGAGGTAACCTCCGTGTTTGGCGGCGGCGAAATCAAGCTCAAAAACAACGACTAACCATTAGCTCACCGCTAACCCCCTACTACCGTGAACAGCTTCAACCCCATACTTCAATCCTACTGGTCGCGCCTGACCTACGTGGTGACGTGGGTGCTCATCATCAGCCTGCGGGTATCGGTGGGGTACTACGTAAGCGACATACCGTTTCACGTTATCCTGATTGATGCGCTTACGTACAACCTGCTGTTTGCGATGTGCTTTTTGCGCCTGTGGTACCCCATACGCTACAACTCGTGGGAGCAAAAATCGTGGCAGTTCAACATAGCGGTGCACATCATTCTGCTGCTCACCGTGCTGCTGGTGTGCATAGCGCTGAGCTACGCCTTTACCTACCTCTTTGCCGACAAGGAGGGCGCCTACTCCAGCTTTATGCTCTCCTCGCTCCCTTGGAAAATAATCGAAGGCGCGCTGCTGTACGCGATAATGGTCATGATATACTACCTCTGCATTTACATTGAGCGGCTGAACGAAAAGGCCGCCAACGAAATTCGCCTGAACAAAATGCTGAAGGACGGCGAGCTGAACCTGCTGCGGTCGCAAATCAACCCGCACTTTTTGTTCAACAGCCTTAACTCCCTAAACTCGCTCATCATAAAGGACGTCAACCAGTCGCAGGAGATGCTCGTAGCCCTGTCGGACTACCTGCGCTACACGGTGCTCGCCACGCACCGCAAGACCTCAACGCTAAAGGAGGAGCTGGAGAACATCCGGCGCTACCTCTCCATAGAGCAGCTGCGCTTTGGCGACAAGCTCGCCTACCGCTTCAGCGTGGCGGACGACTGCCTGCCGCTCAAGGTGCCCGCCATGCTCCTGCAGCCGCTCTTTGAAAACGCCGTGAAGCACGGCGTGTACGAGAGCACCGAAGCGGTGAGCATTACGGCAAAAGCCGCGCGAAAGGCGCAGCTGCTGCACATCGAAATCAGCAACAACTTCGACGCCGAGGCCACCGGCGGGCAGCGCAAAGGCTCCGGAACAGGCCTCAAGAACACCAAGGAGCAGCTCCGCCTGCTCTACGGAGCCCCCGCCCTGCTCCAAACCAAGGTGGAGGACGGAAAATTTGTGGTGACGCTAAAAATACCGACGTAGAATTCCTTAATCCCCAATTTACCATGACAGTACTTATTGTTGATGATGAGGCTCCCGCGCGGGAGATTATTCGCCACTACCTGAAAGGCTACGCGGAGGTAGAGCTTATTGGCGAGGCAAGCAACGGGTTTGACGCCATGAAAATTATTAAGGAGAAAAGCCCGCAGCTCCTTTTCCTCGACGTGCAAATGCCCAAGCTCACGGGGTTTGAGATGCTGGAGCTGGTGGAAAACCCTCCGCTCGTGATTTTCTCCACCGCCTACGACCAGTTTGCCATTCGCGCCTTTGAGCAAAACGCGGTGGACTACCTCCTCAAGCCCTACTCCCGCCAGCGCTTCGACGCCGCGCTGCAGAAGGCGCTCGCCAAGGCAACGCTGGGGGAGGCGTCGCCGGCAAACCTGCAGGCAATGCAGGCGGCGGCGGCAGGCGCCCTGACGCGCGTTGCCGTAAAAGACCGCCAGCAAATCCACGTCATCCCGCTGCACAGCATCCACTACATCGAAGCCGACGGCGACTACGTGCAGCTCCACACCGAAAAGGGCGTATTCCTCAAGGAAAAAACCATGAAGTACTTTGAGGAGAACTTTCCGCCGCAGCAGTTCATCCGCGTGCACCGCTCGTTCATCGTCAACGTGGACATGGTGGCAAAAATCGAGCTCTACGAAAAAGAATCGTACCGCGTACACCTCAAAACCGGCGAAACGCTCAAAGCGAGCAGCAGCGGATACAAAGCGCTGAAAGAAGCGGTGAGGTGGTAAGGCGCGGCCGGAAATTTAATCGTCACCCACAAACTTCCCTCCAAGCGCTTGTATTTTTCAAAAAAAAATCCTACTTTTACAGCCGAAATTACGCTGAGTAAGTTGATTGTGTAAACCCATATACACCCTACTATTTGAAAAATTTAGACACTACCCGCAACCTTTCTTTCGAGCTCTCGACACGTTTGTTTTATGCGGCATGCGCTAAACTTCCAAATATTACCGGAGTAATTTACAAAAAAAATATTCGCGGAACACTTAATAAACAATATCCATGGAAAATACATCACAAATAGCCATCGAGAAAATGCTGGATGGTCAACGCCACTTTTTTGCAACGCACCGAACAAAAAACGTTGACTTTCGCCTTGAGCAGCTCAAAAAACTTCGGGAGGTGGTAAAGCGCTACGAGCCGAAAATCCTCGAAGCCCTCTGGGTTGACCTGCGCCGCCCGCCCGAGGAGATTTACATGACCGAAATTAGCATCGTGCTAAACGAAATCAGCAACCACATCAAGCACCTGCGGCGCTGGGCAAAGCCAAAAAAGGTTTGCACCCCCCTCAGGCTGTTTCCGTCGAGGAGCAAAATCCTCTACGAGCCGCTGGGCATTGCGCTCATCGTTGCCCCGTGGAACTTCCCGTTTCAGCTGCTAATGAGCTCGCTCGTGGGCGCCATTTCGGCGGGGTGCTGCGCCATCCTGAAGGCGTCGCCCTACACGCCCAACATCGCCAAGGTGATGGAGAAAATGGTGCGCGAAACGTTTTCGGAGGACTACATTGGCTTTGTGCAGGGCAACAGGGAGGTGAACGCTTTTTTGCTGGAGCAGCGCTTCGACATCATTTTCTTTACGGGCAGCGTGGCGCTGGGGCAAAAGGTGATGAGGGCTGCCGCCGAACACCTGACGCCGGTGGTGCTGGAGCTGGGCGGCAAAAACCCCTGCATTGTGGACAGCGAGGCTGACGTTGACGTCGCCGCTGCCCGAATTGCGTGGGGCAAAACGCTCAACTCCGGACAAATTTGCCTCTCGCCCGACTACCTCTTCATACACCGCTCCCGAAAGCGCGAGTTTACCGAAAAGTTCGAGGAGTTTATCGCCAAAACGTACGGCAAAAACTGCAAGGAGAGCAAGTACTACCCGCGCCTCGTAAACCGGAAGTCGGCGGAGCGGCTGAAGGAGCTGCTGAAGAACACCAACATCGTGTGCGGCGGCGACGTGAGCGAGCCCGAGCGGTACGTTGCCCCCACGCTGGTGGACGGCGTGGATACCGAGCACCCCATTATGCAGGAGGAAATATTCGGCCCCATCCTCCCAATGCTGACCTTTGACGACATTAACGAGCCCATCTCCCACATAAACGCCCGCGAAAAGCCGCTGGCCATATACTACTTCGGCAGCGTTGGCAAGGGAAACGAAGTCCTGCGCAAAACGACCTCCGGCGGCGCCTGCATCAACGACGTTATTATGCACTCCGCCAACCACCACCTGCCATTTGGCGGAGTGGGCAAAAGCGGCATCGGAAGGTACCACGGCAAGGACAGCTTCATTGCGTTCAGCAACCGCAGGGCTATCTTCACCTCCCCCACGTGGTTTGACATCGCTACGCGCTATCCGCCGTTCACGCACTTTGGAGCGCTGAAAAAGCTGCTGAATATTTAGCCGTAGGGCGGATTAAGAAATTTCCTCCACCTTATACAAAATTAGTATTTTTTATAATTTATAACAATAATTACACCACCATGGCAGAAGCAGTCCTTCAAAAATTCCTCCGCTACGTAGCTATCGACACGCAATCGGACGAAAGCTCGCGCACGTTTCCGAGCACCGAAAAGCAGAAGCACTTGCTCTCGCTGCTGGCGGACGAGCTGCGCGCAATGGGCGTCTCCGAGGTCTCCATGGACGAGCACGGCTACGTGATGGCGCGCATAGCGGCAAACACGGCAACGCCGCCGCCGCCCGTGGGGTTTATTGCCCACGTGGACACCTCGCCGGACATGTCCGGATGCAACGTGCAGCCCAAAATTGTGGCGCAGTACGATGGCAAGGACATTGTCCTGAACGAGGAAAAAAATATTGTGCTGTCGCCTGCCGATTTCCCCGAGCTGCGCGAGTACGCGGGTCAAACCCTCATCACCACCGACGGCACAACGCTGCTCGGCGCCGACGATAAGGCGGGCGTTGCCGAAATCATGTGCGCTGCGGAGCACCTCGCATCGCACCCCGAGCTGAAGCACGGCGACGTTTGCATTGCCTTTACCCCCGATGAGGAAATCGGGCGCGGCGTGGACTACTTTGACGTGAAAAAGTTTGGCGCAGCGTACGCCTACACCGTTGATGGCGGCAAAATTGGGGAGCTGGAGTACGAAAATTTCAACGCCGCCTCCGCGGTGCTGCGCATACAGGGCAGGAATATTCACCCGGGCTACGCCAAAAACAAAATGGTGAACGCGCTACAGGTGGCCACCGAGCTCAACGCGCTGCTGCCCGCCTCCGAGCGCCCCGAGCACACGGAGGGCTACGAGGGGTTTTTCCACTTGGTGCACGTGGCCGGAGAGGTGGAGAAAGCCGTGATGCAGTACATCGTACGCGACCACAGCCGCGAAAAGTTTGAGGCGCGCAAGGAGCTTGTGCGCGCGTGCGCCGCCGCCATCAACGCCAAATACGGCGCGGGCACCGTCAGCGTGGAGCTGAGCGACCAGTACTACAACATGCGCAAGCAGGTGGAGCCGCACTTTCACATTGTGGAGCAGGCGATGTGCGCCATGAAGCAAGCCGGCGTAACGCCGCTGGTGCACCCCATTCGCGGCGGAACAGACGGCAGCCGCCTGTCGTACATGGGGCTCCCCTGCCCCAACATTTTTGCCGGAGGGCACAATTTCCACGGAAAGTACGAGTTTGTGTCGCTACAGTCAATGGAAAAAGCCGTAGAGGTAATTTTGAATATCGTAAAAGTTGAGGGTTAGGACTTCCCTTAAATCCCCCACAACGGTTTTGAGTTTTAACGATATATAAGAGTTGAAGCAAGAATTGCCACGCCCGCTACCGTCACGAGGTAGAAAGCGGCTACCCCCACAGCCAGCGCCGGAAGCAGGTCGCGGAGGTTGGCGGCGTGCTGTAGGGCGTTGCCAACGGCGGCGTTTAGCCACAGCATTGCTGCCGGAATTGCGTCCGCTGCGGTAGCCGCAACGTGCAGCGCACCGCTAATGACGCTTTCCCAATCCACCGCAACAAAGTAGATAAGCAGCCCCGCCGCGATGCTCACCGCAACGGTCAGCTGCGGTAGCAGGGGCGTTCTGGGCGGAAGCCTGCGCATAAGGTTGTCGGTAAAGCCGTTGGCGGCGAAGTCGCGCCGGTGGGCTTTAAACCAGCCTTTCAAGTCGGGTGTAGGTGCGCTACCTGTCATATCCTGAATTTTTAAAGTAAACCGATAATTTTTCTTTTCCACGAAACAGCAGCGATTTCACGGTGCCCTCGGGGCAGCTCATCACCTGCGCAATTTTCTTTACGGAAAAATCCTCCATGTAAAACAGCTGCGTAGCCGTTTTCTCATCCCCCTTGAGCGCTGCCATGGCGCGGACAAAGTCCATGCGCCGCTCGGGGCTGGGCGCGTCTGCCGGCAGGTGCAGGGCGGAGGCGGCGCACTCAACGGCGGGCTTCCTTGCCCGCGCGTGGTCGTAGAACGTGTTGTAGGCAATGCGAAACAGCCACGTGGAGAACTTTGCCGCGGCGCGAAACGAGCCAATGTTGAGCCACGCCTTGATGAACGCCTCCTGCGCAAGGTCTTTGCTCAGCTCCTCGTCGCCGTCGCAAAGGCTGTGCAGGAGGCGCAGCATGGGCAACCGGTAGGCTTCGGCTAACACGCCAAAAGCATACCTGTCGCCCAGCAGCGCTGCGCGCGAAACCAGCGCAAGCTCGTCAAGCCTGCCCATGCTGCTGCTTTTTGCCCACGGCGTAGATGGCGAAGTAGGCCGCGCCTATCAGCGTTGGGATAGCGCCCAGCGCAGCGACGTAGAAAAACTCCCGCCGGCACGCAACGCCGCCCATTATCGCAAACGCCAGCGCAACGCCAAGCCCCAGACCGGCGCAAATCACGCCCACGTTGAACGCGTGCTGAGGGCTTTTGGGTTTTGCCTCGCGCGCAAACAGGTTGGGCGGCAGCTCCACGCCTTTCTCCAGCGCCTTGCTGTAGAGCTCCGCCCTCAGCTCGTTCCGCCGCCGGATGCTGCGGGCAAAAAAGTAGGCAACAACCACAATTGCCACCATAGGAGCAATAAATATCCCAATAATTGCCAGAATTCCAGTTACATCATCCATAATTTTTTTGTTTTAGAGGTAAGATAAAAAGATTGATTATACCGTTTAGACGTAAGCAAAGGCAGTTTTGGTTGCAAAGGAACGAAATTTTTTTTGCAGCTGCGATAAGAACAGATTGCCGACAGGGCTCTGCGTAAGAAAAAAATCATCCCTCTTGTTCGTATTAACGAAAAATATTTCTACCTTTGCAGCAGAAAACATAAATATTTTTGTGCCTATGACACATACAGCGCGGTAATGCGCGCATACTTTTAAGACATAATTAAGAAGCATTGTGCTTTTATTCTTCACTCTCTGAAAAATTTAGCGATTTACAGATAAACTATGAAGAATAAGTTGCAATGTTCACGCGTGAGCGTGAACTTGACTTATTCCGAATAGTTTTGGTTACGCTAAATACCACAGAGAGCGGAAGCAGTCAAGTTTCACGCTTTTTTTATGTCCATACGTGGACGCCCAACCACTCAATTGGGCAGAGGAGCAGAAACCTCTCAAAACAACGGGCGGACTACTTCCCACGAAAAGCCTTTAGAGTAGAGGGAAAGTAAATTCATTAAAAACAAAAAAAAATGAAACAGAATTACAAGATTTCTTTGTGTGCTTTGCTGCTCGTTGGGGCAACAGGCATGATGACCGCCGGAGCACAAGGCTCCGGCAAGCCCACGCTGGCCGTATTTGTGGTGGGCATGGACAACACGCTGGGCGATGCGCTTGCCACCCAGATAGGCAGCGAGCTGAACCGCAACAGCCGCTACACGGTGCTATCCGGCGCCGCTGACCCCGTAAAGGCGAAGCTCACCGAGCTGCGCACGCAAGGTGCGAGGAACATAGACCGAAACGCGCTTGCCGCGTGGGGGCTTGACAACGGCATATCTGCGATATGCTTGGTAGCTGACGACATCAAGGGCAACGACCACATGTTTTATGCGCATCTTATTGACGCAAAAAACAGTAAGGTGTCCGGCAGGGGCAGCTACATTCGCACCGGCGTGACTACTACCGACCTACCGCGTGTATCTTTGGCGCTATCGCGGCAGCTGGACTGGCCAGGACGTAGGCGCAGTGCTCCCACTCCTGCGCGTAGCTATCCTGCGGAGCTGGATATTGAGATGGTGTTTGTAGAGGGCGGCACGTTTACGATGGGGTGTGTTCCCGCGCGGGACGGCGCATGCAATTCTGCTGAATTACCCGCCCACTCCGTAACGTTGAGCAGCTTTTATATTGGCAAGTATGAGGTAACGCAGGCTCAGTGGCGGGCTGTCATGGGCAGCAACCATAGTTATTCTCAGACCGACGACCAGCTGCCCATGGAGATGGTAGCCTATGATGATGCTGCCGGTACTAATGGGTTTCTTGTTCAGCTGAACGCGCTGACGGGGAAAAATTACCGCTTGCCAACCGAAGCGGAGTGGGAGTATGTGGCGCGTGGGGGTAAGCATCAAAGCCCGTACACGTATAGCGGGAGCAATAATATCGAAGAGGTTGTGTGGTATTTAGGTAACTCCGGTAGCCGCACTCATCCGGTAGGTCAGAAGAATCCTAATGCCCTCGGTATTTATGACATGCAGGGCAACGTATGGGAGTGGTGCTCTGATTGGTACGGCGCTTATAGCAGCGCAGCGCAAACAAACCCAACAGGGCCTGGGACAGGCACTTACCGCGCACTTCGTGGCGTTAGTTATTCCAATCCTGTCAACGAGATACGTCTTGCTGGTCGCAATCCTTATGGTGCGCCCACCGGCGACCGGCGTACCTTCCGTGGCCTCCGCGTAGTCTTGCCTGCGCAGTAGTATTTTCTGTTTTCGTCTGTTCTTGCGTGTGAGCAAAATATCTTTCACCGTAGCTGTTAACCCTAACGGGGTTTAAAACCCCGTTAGGGTTTGCCATTCGTAAGTGTTTAGTACAGATAACCCCGAGTAGGCCATAGGCGTAACTCGGGGTTATCCACTATAATTGAGCAGCTTAGGAGCGCCGGAGGTGTATTCTCCCCCCCTACTCCACCACTGCCTTCACCTCCAGCTTGCCGGCGTTTCCCTCAAGGATGATGAGGTAAACGCCCGAGATGGTTGGCATGGAGAGCCCTTGAAGGAGCTCGGAGGCTTTGCCGGAGTGCAGCAGCTTACCCTGCATGTCGAACAGCTGAAAGGTTGCGTAGCGCTCCACCAGCTGCTCGTCGGCAAGGAGATCCTCCTTGAGGCGTACCACACCGCCCGTCGAGACGGGGTTGGGGTAAACCGATGCGCGCGCGTTGGTTAGCGCGGCGGAAGCCTTGGGAGTGTAGGGGCAACTCCTGAGCATTGCTCCGGTGGAATCCCTTAGCTGCACGTACATGCTGTCGGTAATGGGCAAGCTGGTCGGGGAGATGTAGTAGAACTTGCCGCTTGAGGCTGGTTGCTCCACCCCATTTTTCATCTCCCACCAGTGCACCTCCTGGAAGTGGTAGCCGTAAC
>JAITQP010000266.1 GCA_031288885.1 Prevotellaceae bacterium
TTGCAGCGTAGCGTTCTCGCGCTGCTGGAGGGCGACCTCCTGAAAAGCCTCGAGCTCTATCCGGCCACCATCCCCATTTTACTTTGCGTGATTTTTACCATCCTGCACCTAAAACTCAAACTCAGGCACGGCGCAGCAGTTATCAAGTGGTCTTTTGCGCTCACCGTGGTCGTTATTGTTGCCTTTTGGCTGTACAAGGTGGTGATTTTCTTACATTTGTAACGTGTTGTGGGCGAAGCAATCCGAAAAATTCACTCTGTTCTGCTTTTCATTCTCACCGGATTGGCTGCGCCGAACTCCGCTTCGCTCCGGTTGCTTCGCTACGCTCGCAATGACGCGAAGCGTGCGAGGACGAACGCCCCGACCAACCTTATTATCTCACAGAAGTTTTTTTGTACCCTGCAAATAAAAAGTGTTCTATTTTTGGCGAATGTCCGGCGCTTGTGCTACCTTTGCTTCAACATTTAATGTCGATATATGGTTGTGTCTTTTGAAAAAGAATACTTGCGCGACCTGTACGAAACGGGCAAAACAGCAGACAAGAAGTACCGGTTTCAGCCGGAAATTGTCCGTAAGTATAGACTTTGCATAGGTTTGATGCGCCGTGTGCCGGATACGAGCGCGCTTGCAAAGTATAACGGTCTGAATTTTAAGAATTTAAAAGGCGACAAAGCGGGTATTTCTTCCATCAGGGTAAACAAGCAATACCGCATTGAGTTTACGGTAACAGCCAATGACGTTGAGCCGTTGGTTACCATTTGCAGCATCATAGAATTATCAAACCACTATAAGTAACGCGCTATGATTACGTTAAGAGGGGTTGACCCCCGCATGATAGCAAATAACCTTACCCCGTATGAGCCGGCGCACCCGGGCGAAATCTTAAAGGAGGAAATTGAGTGCCGTGGCATTTCGCAGCGCAAGCTTGCCGCGCAGATGGGGGTTGCCTACTCTGTGCTGAACGAAGTGCTGAACGCCAAGCGTCCGCTAACGACCGAGTACGCCCTGCTCTTTGAAGCCGCGCTGGGCGTTGACGCCGAGCCACTTATCGGTATGCAGGCCGACTACAACATGCAGGTAACACGAAAAAACAAATCCTTTGCCAACCGCCTTGCCCAAATACGCAAAATGGCGGCAGCGTTTTAGTAGTTCCTCACGTAGTACCAGTCGGTAGCGTTGGGCATGGGCTGCACGGCGTAGGCGCGGAGGCGGATTTTTTTGTCGGTGTGCTTGCCGTCTATCAGGCTGTAGCGCGATTTGCACCGCTTGCACTCGCCGTACACGTCCGACTTGAGGTGCTCCACCACGCCCGAGGCAAGGCACTCCCCGCTGGCGGGGCAGGTGGCGTCAAAGGCAAACACCTCGTCGACGGCGTTGTGGTAGCGGAACACTATCACGCCGTGCTTGTTGTACCCGCAGCCGGAGTTCACCTTGGCGGTCATTATCTCGTAGGCGGGCATGTGCACGTTGAAGTCAAACCGCTCCGCGGCGGGCACGGGGCAGTCGTACTCCTTGGTGCAGGCGGATGCGAGCAGCGCAAGGGGCAGGCATAGCAGCCGCAGCTTTTTATGGTTGAAGTGAAGTAGCATAGCGCAAAAGTACGTATTTTTCCACTTTGTTTTTCGGAGACGCAAGAAATTTTGTACTTTTACCAAAATTTTTTCTGCTAAAAAAACCCTGATACCATGTTCGTTCACCTTCACGTTCACACGGAGTACTCCATACTCGACGGCGCGTCAAAAATTTCCCACCTTGTGGACAAGGCCATTGCCGACGGCATGGGCGCCGTGGCCATAACCGACCACGGCAACATGTACGGCGTGAAGGAGTTTTTTGACTACATCACCAAAAAAAAGAACGCCGCCGCCAACAAAACCGTTGAGGGCATCGAAAGGCAAATAGCGGAGGCGGAGAAGAGGGGCGAGGGGATAGCCGCGCTCAAGCTGGCGCTGCACGAGGCAAAGGCAAAGCGCTTTAAGCCCATCATTGGCTGCGAGGCCTACGTGGCTGCGGGGAGCAGGTTCGACAGAAAGGGCAAGGAAGACCTCAGCGGCGACCACCTCGTTTTGCTGGCAAAAAACGAAACCGGCTACCACAACCTGATGAAGCTCGTGTCGCTGGGCTTTCTGGAGGGGTTTTACGGCAAGCCGCGCATCGACAAGGAAATTCTGGAAAAGTACCACGAGGGGCTCATCGCGTCGTCGGCCTGCTTGGGCGGCGAAATTCCGCAGTACATCCTGAGGAACGAGCTGGCAAGCGCCGAGCAGAGCATCCTGTGGTTTAAGGCGCTGTTTGGCGACGACTACTACCTTGAGCTGCAGCGCCACAAGGCCACCGACCCCACCGCCGAGCAGCAAACCTACCCGCGCCAGCAGCTCGTGAACGAAAAGCTGCTGGAGCTGGGGCGCAAGCTGGGCGTGAAGTGCATCGCCACCAACGACGTGCACTTCGTTAACGAGAGCGAGGCGCAGGCGCACGACCGCCTGCTGTGCATCAGCACCGCCGCCGACGTGAACGACCCCGCGCGCATGCGCTACACGCGGCAGGAGTGGTTTAAAACAACCGCCGAAATGCAGGCGCTCTTTGCCGACGTCCCCGAGGCGCTCGCCAACACGCTCGAGGTGGCCGACAAGGTTGAATTTTACAACATCAACCGCAAGCCCGTCATGCCCAAGTTCCCCCTGCCCGAGGGCTTTGACAGCGACGGCGACTACCTGCGCCACATCACCTACCACGGCGTGGAGAAGGGCGGCGTGCCGGGCGCAAAGGGGCGCTACCCCCAAATTACGCAGGAGGTGAAAGACCGCATAGATTTTGAGCTGGACACCATGATTAAGATGGGCTTCCCGGGCTACTTCCTCATCGTGCAGGATTTTATTGCGGCGGCGCGCGAAATGGGCGTGTGGGTAGGCCCCGGCCGCGGCTCGGCCGCCGGCTCGGTGGTGGCCTACTGCCTCCGCATCACCGACATCGACCCGCTCAAGTACGACCTCCTGTTTGAGCGCTTCCTCAACCCCGACAGAATTTCCATGCCCGACATCGACATCGACTTCGACGACAACGGGCGCGACAAGGTGCTGCAGTACGTTACCGAAAAGTACGGCAAGGAGCGGGTGGCGCAGATTGTAACGTTTGGCACCATGGCGGCCAAGTCCGCCATCAAGGACGTGGCGCGCGTGCAGAAGCTGCCGCTGCAGGAGAGCAACCGCCTCTCCGCCCTCATCGACCAGCTGCCGCGCAACGCCGTGTCGGTCAAGAGCGCGGTGGAGAGCATTCCGGAGATGAGGGACGCCGCAGCGTCAAAAGACCCTCAGGTGAGCGACACCATCAAGTTTGCCCAAATCCTCGAGGGAACGGTGCGCAACGTGGGCGTGCACGCGTGCGGCGTCATCATCGGCGCGGACGACCTCACCAACTTTGTGCCCATCAGCACCACCGACGATAAGGACAGGGACAACAGCAGGGAGAAGAAGCGAATTGCCGTAACGCAGTACGAGGGCACAAAGGTGGAGGACGTAGGGCTGATAAAAATGGACTTTCTGGGGCTCAAAAACCTCTCCATCCTCAAGGAGGCGGTTGCCAACATCCGGCAAAGCCGCGGGGTGGACGTGGACATCGACGCCATCCCCATCGACGACAAGGCCACCTACGAGCTCTACAGCCGCGGCGACACCATCGGCACGTTCCAGTTTGAAAGCGACGGCATGCGCAAGCACCTGCGAAGCCTCATGCCCACCAAGTTCGAAGACCTCATCGCCATGAACGCCCTCTACCGCCCGGGCCCCATGGGCTACATCCCCGACTTTATCGACCGCAAGCAGGGGCGCAAAAAAATTACCTACGACATCCCCGAAATGGAGGAGTACCTGAGCGAAACCTACGGCATTACCGTCTATCAGGAGCAGGTGATGCTGCTGTCGCGCAAGCTGGCGGGATTTACGCGCGGCAGGAGCGACGAGCTGCGCAAGGCCATGGGCAAAAAAATTAGGGAAAAGCTGGACGCGCTCAAGCCCGAATTCTTTGAGGGATGCAAGGTCAACGGCCACGACGAAAAAACGGTCGCCAAAATCTGGGACGACTGGACGGCGTTTGCCGAGTACGCGTTCAACAAGTCGCACGCCACCTGCTACTCGTGGGTAGCCTACCAAACCGCCTACCTCAAGGCCAACTACCCCTCGGAGTACATGGCGGCGCTCCTCAGCTGCAACCTCTCCAACATCGAGGAGGTGTCGAAGTTCATGGACGAGTGCCGCTACATGAACATCGCCGTGCTCAGCCCCGACGTAAACGAAAGCCTCCTCACGTTCACCGTCAACAAGGACGGCAACATCCGCTTTGGGCTGGGCGCCATAAAGGGCGTGGGGGAAAACGCCGTGCTCAACATCATTGACGAGCGCAGGGCGCGGGGCGCATTTAAGGACATCCACGACTTTGTGGAGCGCATCAACCTGCAAACCTGCAACAAAAAAACGCTCGAATCCCTCGCCGGCTCGGGCGCGCTGGACAGCCTCGGGATAGACCGGCTGGCCTACTTTGCCCCCATGGGCAGCGACGGCGCCTCCTTTGTTGACGCGCTCATACGCTTTGGCGTCCTCCAGCAGCAGAGCAAAAGCTCGCAGCAGCAGTCGCTCTTTGGCGGAAACGCCAGCCTCGACGTGGTGCAGAAGCCCAAGCCCCCCGCGCTGCCCAGCGACGTGAACAAGCTGGAGATGCTCAACCGCGAGCGCGAGCTCGTAGGCATATACCTCTCCTCCCACCCGCTCGACGAGTTCAAAACCATCATGCAGCAGCTAACCAACTGCAGCACGTCCGGCCTTGGCAACCTCGACGCGCTGTACGGCAAAAGCCTCAAGCTTGCAGGGCTGGTGACCAAGGCAACGGAGTTCATGACAAAAAACAACAACCCCTACGGGCGGTTGACGCTGGAAGATTTTTCGGGAAGCCACGAGTTTACGATGTTCGGCAATGACTACGTCACGTTCAAGAAGTACTTTGAGGAGGGGTACTCGCTGTTCATTCACGCCACGGTGCAGGAGCGGAGGCGGTTTGGCGCGCCGCCGCAGGGCAGCGAAAGCGCGGCGAGAGAGCTGGAGCTAAAAATTACCAAAATAGAGCTGCTCAGCGAAATCATGCGGCAGGGCATTAAAAAAATTTCCGCCACCATCGACATTAGCGATATAAACGGAATGTTTATCGACGAGCTGTCCGACCACATGGC